>DRJH01000494.1 GCA_011052285.1 Gammaproteobacteria bacterium | reverse complement strand
TCAAGACCCCATCTTTTCCCTTGAGACGATTGCCGTTATCATGATCGAACACGAGGTCATCTATTGTACATGGACAAACTCCACATCAACGACAAGATCCAAATCCCACTACAGCAAATTGAGCTGCTGCCGATTCGTGCACAAGGTCCGGGTGGTCAGAATGTCAACAAGGTTTCTTCCGCCATACATCTTCGTTTCGACATTTTCGCCTCAACCCTCCCGGATGATTGCAAGCAAAAGCTCTTGCAATTGTCCGAGCAACGGGTTTCCTCCGAAGGGATCATTATCATCAAGGCGGGCCGCTACCGCACCCAGGAGCAGAACCGTCTTGATGCATTAACCCGGCTACAGGCCCTGATCAGCAAAGCTTTGGCCGCTAAGAAGAAACGCCGCCCGACCACTCCAAGTAAAGCGGCAAAACGCAGGCGACTGGATCGAAAAACACAACAGGGCCGGCTAAAACAACTACGTTCAAAAATCAACTATGAGGACGAATGACCCTGGGAGACTGCCCTGACAAGTTGCCCTGACAAGTTGCTAGAGTACACATTGCCTGTTCTTTATCAGGTTCCTGCCACCGAACCATACAACAACCACGCTGTCTGATGTAATCAGTAGTGTTCTCCACCTCTCTTCGACAAATTGCGGTACAGTTAACGAATGGATGAGTCCAACGAATCAGCAGTCAAAGAACCCATTGTCACCGCAGCATTTGAGCATCTAACCGGTCCAGCCAGAGGCACGGCCACCTGGATCAGCGGCAGTACACTTGATGTTTGCCTGCAGGACGACCAGCGGATCCGTATTGTTGAATCTGCTACCACGGCTGATGCGTCCGTCGTGGCGCGTTTGCACCGCTTTGAGCAAACCTTTGAACTTGAGGCCCGGGAAAATCAACCACTATGGGTGAATGGCAACCATACGACTTCCAAAAAACTTGCAGCACGTGACCTCATTGAGTTTGGTGACAATGGCCCGTTGTCACGATTTTTACTCTATCAAGGCCACCATCCCGTGAGAAAATCTCTGGGTGAAATCATCAAGGATTGTGTCGACTATACCCGTACCAGTCGCAAACCTGCGCACCAACGCATACAGAATGCATTTATAGCGTTATTGCGTGATCTCACAGTACGTACCACGATGCTGTTTCGAGCTTCAGTTATTCTCATGCTGGCTCTATTGGCAACCGTCAGTTATTTGCAAATCCGCAGCAACCAACAACTGCAGCAACAAGTGAATAGTGACGTACTGCGACTACAAGACTTTGCCGACGACCTGAGCCGAACACGCCAAGAATCTTTGCGAGTCAGTGACCTAAAGGACCTGCGCCAGGAACTCGGCCATCAATTGTCGTCAGCGAATGAGCGACTGGGCAAACTCGAGCAATCCAGCAAAATCAACAACCAAGTAATCGCTTCCACCGCACCCATGGTAGCCTTTATCCAGGGGGCTTACGGGTTTCTCGAAACAAAAACCCAGCGCATGCTACGCTATGCCGTGAATTCTCAGGGACGCCCCATTTTGACCCCATTTGGCAAACCATTGCTAACGTTGGAAGGCAAGGGACCCATCGCACAACGCCAATATTCCGGAACCGGCTTTGTCATCAGCTCCCGGGGAGCCCTGCTGACCAACCGCCATGTTGCCCTACCCTGGTCCAAGAACGAAAACAGCAAAACACCCGACACCCAGGGTATGCAACCCAAGCTAATCAAACTCATCGGCTACATGCCGGGCATAGAAAACTCATGCCCAATAAAACTTCTCAAAGCCAGCACTACCGCTGACCTCGCTGTGTTGCTTTGCAGTGGTCTGAAAAACAAACTTCGGTACCTTAGAATCAGTGAGAACGATCCAAAACCGGGTGACGAAGTGATCGTGTTGGGCTACCCAACCGGCCTCAAATCCATGTTGGTACAAGCTGGAGATGCCTTTATCGAACGCCTGCAGAAAACTGGAAAACCCGATTTCTGGTCTATAGCCGCTGCACTGGCTCAAGCCAAGTTAATCCATCCACTGGCGAGCCGTGGCATTATCGGCCAAGTCTCTGATGCCACCCTGGTCTACGATGCCGAGACCACCCATGGTGGCAGTGGTGGCCCCGTCCTTAACGACAAAGGCAGGGTTATCGGCGTCAACACTGCGATCATGCCTGAATACGGTGGTTCCAACTTCGGCGTTCCTGCCAGCTACATTCGGAAATTGCTATCAAGCCCCATGGTGAAAAAATATGTCGCTGATTAACATTATCCGTAACAGTGGCGATTGCAGTAGAATCATAGCAGCAGACGAAACCGTAAACTTGGTGTAACTGTTTAGTACATTCATCATTTTGTCCCATTACGGCGTGTGTTCGTACTCGAATGCTCACATATGACCTATATGCTCACATTCTCCGTGCGAAAATGCCTTGTACTGAACCAAAATCTAAACACGCTGAAGCGTTACTTTTTGTGAAGTATGCGAATTATAATAATTTTACTTTTTTCATCTTCTCGGTAAAAAATTATATGGCTACTTTGATGTTTTGGATTGAGGCCAAAGTCTTTCAAGGTGCTGGAGGCAATGGCAAACAGGATGTTGTACATCACCGTTTGATTTCGCCAGGCCAGTTGC
>DRJH01000493.1 GCA_011052285.1 Gammaproteobacteria bacterium | reverse complement strand
GGCCAATCCCCTGAGGCCCGTGGTAAGCTTTTTGACCACGGATTGCTGCCATTGATGCAGTTTTTTGATGTCGATATCCGGTGCTGGAAAATGAATGCCATGAACCGCCATTTCCTGGCTTTCGCTGATGACCTTGGCCGCATGCAGCAGAGCCTTGGAAGGAATACAACCGACATTCAGGCAGACCCCTCCAAGATCCGGATAGCGTTCGATTAACGTCACAGACAGGCCCAGGTCAGCAGCTCGGAATGCCGCCGTGTAGCCACCGGGGCCGGCGCCAATAACCACCAGTTCAGTGGACTCATCTGCATCAGAGACAGTCTCCCGCGCCGCTTGCGGTATGGATGCTGCTGTACTTGTAGAAGGTGTTGCTGATGGCATTACGGTTTTGTTTGGTTTGGCGGGAGAATCCTCTACTTTTGCAATCAAGGTCAGAATCGGTGTGCCCTGAGAGACTTTGTCTCCAGGTTTGAGATAGACATCGGTGACCGAGCCGGCCGTGGGGCAGGGGATATCCATGGTGGCCTTGTCGCTTTCCAGCGTGATCAGGGCGTCTTCGACAGCCACTTCATCACCGGGAGCGACATACACTTCAATGACTTCGATGTCGGCGAAGTCACCCATATCAGGGACCGGTATATCTACAGTATTATCCATTCACAATTCCGTTAAAGAGTGACCTGTTACAGCAGGAGACGGCGAATATCGCCCAGCACCCCGACCAGATGGGCGACGAAGCGTGCGGCCTGGGCACCATCAATGACGCGATGATCATAGGACAAGTCCAGCGGCAGCATCAGTCTGGGTTGGAAGGCATTGCCATCCCAAATCGGTTGCATACGGGCCCGGGTGACGCCGAGAATCGCTACTTCGGGGGCATTGACGATGGGGGTGAAGGCGCTGCCACCAATACCACCGAGGCTGGAGATGCTGAAGGTTCCACCCTGCAGGTCTGCCGGACCCAACCTTCTGTCGCGGGCTTTTTTACTGACGGTGGCCATTTCCACAGCCAGTTCAATAATCCCTTTTTGGTCAACATCCCGAATCACCGGCACCATTAAGCCAAGTGGAGTATCGACGGCGACACCGATATGGAAATATTTCTTCAGCACCAGCTGTTCGCCATTGCCAGTCAATGAACTGTTGAATGCAGGGAAGGCCTGTAAGCTGTAGACCACCGCTTTCATGATAAAGGCCAGAGCGGTCAAGCGCGCTCCGCGCTCAGCTGCTTCCACTTTCATACGTTGTCGAAAGGCTTCCATTTCAGTGATGTCAGCCTCGTCATGATGGGTGACATGCGGAATAGCAAGCCAGGCCCGGTGCAGGTGGGGGCCGGATATTTTCTTGATTCGGGGCAGATCGCTGTACTCGATTTTTCCAAATTTACTGAAATCCTGATCCACCATTGCCGGTAGCACAAAGCCGTCCTGGGAGGTAGTTTGTCCCGCCTGCATACGGCCTTTGACAAAACTCTGAACATCCTCCCGGGTAATCCGGCCTTTCGGGCCGCTGCCTCGTACTTCATGCAGATCAACCCCCAGTTCACGGGCGAAGCGGCGAATCGAGGGACTGGCATGAGGTACTGCGGTGCCTGAGCGCTCGACCGGAGGTGGCAGGCTGCCGGGGGGAGCAGGGCGCTGGGGTTCGATGAGTTCGGGTTTGCTGTGCTCGACCGCGGAAGTTATCGGTGCTGTCGTTGGATGGGTGGCTTCTGTACGCGCTACTGTCAGTTGTTGGTCCGATGCAGTGCCCGCTGCAGATTCAAGAACCGCGATGGCATCACCTTGTCCAACCTTGTCGCCGACGTTGACCAACACTTCATGGATGACTCCGGCCTGGGTGGTTGGGACATCCATGGTGGCTTTGTCACTTTCCAGAGTGATCAGAGAGTCTTCCGTTGCCACCGTGTCGCCAGGTTTGATCAATACATCGATGATTTCGACGGCATCAAAATCACCGATATCCGGCACCTTGATTGTGTTCATTTCAGTCATGGCAGTCTCCCTTAAACCGTTACCGGATTGGGTTTGTCCGGGTTCAGGTGATATTTTGCAATGGCTTCGGAGACCGTGCGCAAGGGGATTTCTTCCAGGTCAGCCAGTGATTTCAGGGCGTGTATGACGATGTGATAGCGATCAACTTCGAAGAAGGCACGTAATTCCTCGCGGGCATCACTACGACCGAAGCCTTCTGTACCAAGAACGCGATACGGTTGGTGTATGAACTCCCTGATCTGTTCCGGATAGCTGCGGATATAATCTGTGGCGGCAATAACCGGTGCAGTGTGGTTGTGAAAGCACCGTTCTACATGGCTCATCTGTGGCGTTTTTTCAGGATGTAAGGTGTTCCAGCGCTGGCAGTCGTGGGCCTCTCGGGACAATTCGTTAAAACTGGTGGCACTCCAGATATTGCTGTCTATGCCGAAATCCTGGTCCAGCAGCGCAGCGGCTGCGATGGCCTCCCGCAAAATTGCACCGCCACCCATGAGTTCAACCAGCGGTCTTTTCTTGTGTTGGCCTGCAGCCTTGAGAACTGGAGCTTTGCGGAACAGGTAAAGCCCCTTGATGATGTCATCTTTGACGCCATTTGGTAGCTCTGGATGAGCATAATTCTCATTCATGACCGTAATATAGAAGAATATCCTCTCATGGTCTATGAACATACGCGTAAGGCCAGAGTGAATAATAACAGCCAGTTCATAGGCAAATGTTGGGTCATAGGACACACAATTTGGGATGCTCGCTGCCTGCACCATACTGTGGCCATCCTGATGTTGCAGTCCTTCCCCGGCCAGGGTGGTACGACCGGCCGTACCACCGATGAGAAAGCCCCGGGCCTGAATATCACCGGCGGCCCAGGCCAGATCACCGATACGCTGAAAACCGAACATGGAGTAATAGATGTAGAACGGAATCATGGTGATTGCGCTATTGGAATAGGCCGTGGCTGCAGCCATCCAGGATGACATGGCGCCTGCTTCGGTAATACCTTCCTGCAGCACCTGGCCGTCCTTATCTTCGCGGTAGTACAGCAGTTGATCGGCATCTTCCGGACGATACAGTTGGCCTTTTTGGGCATAGATGCCCAGTTGTCGAAACAGGCCTTCCATGCCGAAGGTGCGGGCCTCATCCGGCACGATCGGGACCACGCGGTCGCCGATTTTCTTGTCCCGTACCAGCGCAGTCAAAATGCGAACAAAGGCCATGGTGGTCGAGAACGTACGCTCACCACTATCCCCCAACAGGGCCTTGAAAGCGGTCAGTGGTGGAATTTGTACAGGTTCACATTCAGTGCAGCGGCTCGGCAGATAGCCACCGAGTTGCTCGCGCTGCTGGCGCATATACTGAAGCTCCGGACTGTCATCGGCAGGTCGGAAAAAAGGCGCTTCTTCAAGTTGTTCATCGGTCAGTGGTATTTTGAAGCGATCCCGGAAAGCCAGCATGGCTTCATGGCCGAGTTTTTTCTGGGAGTGGGTCGTGTTCTGGCCTTCACCGGAGATGCCCATGCCATAGCCCTTGACCGTTTTGGCAAGAATTACCGTCGGCTGACCTGTGTGTGCCACGGCTTCGGCATAGGCTGCATAGACCTTGTGCGGATCATGGCCGCCCCGGTTCAATCGCCAGATATCGGAGTCCGTCATGTTCGAGACCATGGCTTTGAGCTCCGGGTATTTGCCGAAGAAGTATTCCCGTGTGTAGGCCCCGCCCTTGGCCTTGAAGGCCTGGTATTCGCCGTCTACGGCTTCTTCCATACGTTGGCGCAACAGGCCTTTGGTATCGCGGGCCAGCAAAGGATCCCAGTAGCTGCCCCAGATCACCTTGAGTACATTCCAGCCAGCTCCCCGGAAGGAGCCTTCTAGTTCCTGGATAATCTTGCCGTTCCCACGAACCGGACCATCCAGGCGCTGTAGATTGCAATTGACCACAAAGATCAGGTTGTCCAGATTTTCCCGGCCAGCCAGGGCAATAGCACCCATGGATTCGGGCTCATCGGACTCGCCGTCGCCACAAAAACACCAGACTTTGCGTTTCGAGGTGTCGACGATGCCACGGTTGTGCAGATATTTCAGAAAACGGGCCTGGTAGATGGCCTGAATTGGGCCCAGGCCCATAGAAACGGTAGGAAATTGCCAGAATTTTGGCATCAGCCAGGGGTGTGGATATGAGGACAGACCATGCCCCTGGGCTTCACGTCGGTAGTTTTTTAGATCCTCTTCACTGACTCGGCCTTCCAGAAAGGCCCGGGCATAGATGCCGGGGGCGGAATGGCCCTGGAAGAACACCAGGTCGCCACCATGTTCATCACTGGGGGCACGCCAGAAATGGTTAAAACCGATGTCATAGAGGGTCGCTATGGAGGCAAAACTGGCAATATGGCCGCCAATGCCGTCACTTTTGCGGTTTGCGCGTACCACCATGGCAATGGCATTCCAGCGAATTAGTGAACGAATGCGCCATTCCAGCGCCGCGTTACCGGGACTGCGCTGTTCCCGGGAGGGCGGAATGGTGTTCAAATAAGCGGTATGGGGATTGAACGGGATGTGCGTGCCGGATCGTCGCGCCTGTTCGATCAGTATTTCCAGCAGATAATGGGCGCGATCTTCCCCCTCGCGTTCCAGAACACTTTGCAGGGCTTCGAGCCATTCACTGGTTTCTGTAGGGTCAATATCAACCGGTTTATTTTCTTCAGCCATTCATTTCTCCTGGATACCTGTCTTCAAGCAGGGGTAAAGACATTACGAAACCACAGTCTTGTCGTGTAATCGTAACTATTCAGCGCATTCATCTTTTGTCCCATTACGGCGTGTGTTCGTACTCGATATTTTCGTACTCGAATGGTCACATATGACCTATATGCTCACATTCTCCGTGCGAAAATGCCTGGTACTGAACCAAAATCTAAACACGCTGAATCGTTACGTGGAATCAAGGAACAGCGACCGTATTTGCTGCCTGCTGATCAGCGTGGTAGGAAGAGCGTACCATAGGGCCTGAGGCGACATGACTGAATCCCATGGATTCACCGGTTTCCCGCAAGCGATCGAACTCATCCGGGTGCACGTAACGGGCAACCGGTAAGTGGTATCGGCTGGGCTGCAGATATTGTCCCAAGGTTAACATGGAACAGCCATGATTACGCAAATCCTGCATGACCTCGGCAATTTCATCAAGGGTTTCGCCGAGGCCGAGCATCAGTCCGGACTTGGTCGGTATCTCAGGCTTGCGGGCATTAAATTCCTGCAACAATCGCAAAGACCATTGATAATCAGCCCCGGGCCGGCTGGATGGGTACAGACGGGGGACGGTCTCCAGATTATGATTAAACACATCGGGAGGGCTCGTGGTCAGGGCCTGCAGCGCAGGCTGCATACGTCCGCGAAAGTCCGGAGTCAGGATTTCTATGGCGGTGTGCGGCGTGCATTGGCGTAGCGCCTTGATACAAGCAGCGAAATGACTGGCGCCACCGTCGCGCAAATCATCGCGATCAACCGAAGTGATGACCACATACTTAAGCTTCATTCGTGCCACAGTCTCGGCCAGTTCAACCGGTTCTTCGGTATTCAGTGGCAAGGGCCGGCCGTGTGCAACATCACAAAAGGGGCAGCGACGGGTACAGATGTCACCCATAATCATGAAGGTAGCGGTGCCGCTACCGAAACATTCAGGCAGGTTGGGGCAGGCAGCTTCCTCACAAACGGTATGCAGCTTACTGGCACGCAGTCGTTTGCGAAGCTGCTCGATGCGCGCACTATCCAGCAGGCGAACCCGAATCCAGGGTGGCTTGCGCAAGGGGTCCTGGGTTGCTGCGATTTTGACCGGCAGACGAGCCACTTTCGCAGCGGCTCTTTGTTTTTCGCCTACGCCAGGACGTTGATCACGTCGTGATGGGTTTTTGGGCATGGGTAGTATCGTGTTGGAGAGAAATAACTGATGGGTAGGTACACGCCATGTGTGTTCCATGATCGGCGTTCGTTGGGTCGTGATACGATTGTACATAAAGACGACATGCGGTCGTTACCCATTAAGTTTTTGTAACGATTCAGCGTGTCTAGATTTTGGTTCAGTACAAGGCATATTCGCACGGAGAATGTGAGCATATAGGTCCTATGTGAGCATTCGAGTACGAACACACGCTGTAATGGGACAAAAGATAAATACGCTGAATAGTTGCAAGTTTTTTTGGTGGTTTTTTTTGATGGAGTGGCGAGGCAGGGGATTATACCACAGCCCTATCAGGAACACCCTGGCCCAGCAATCCAGCCAGATACTGTCCGGTGTAGGAAGCAGGGTGATCAGCGAGCTGTTCCGGAGTCCCGCAGGCTACGACTGTGCCCCCCCCATCACCACCTTCAGGCCCCAAGTCAATCACCCAGTCAGCCGTTTTTACCACATCCAGGTTGTGTTCGATAACGATTACGGTATTGCCCTGATCACGCAGTCGATGTAAGACCTGTAGCAGTTGGCGAATGTCATGAAAATGCAGGCCGGTTGTCGGTTCATCTAGAATATATAGTGTTCGGCCTGTATCGCGTTTGGATAACTCCCGGGATAATTTAATCCGTTGGGCTTCCCCGCCAGACAGGGTGATTGCACTTTGTCCCAGACAAATATAGCCCAGCCCGACATCCATCAGTGTTTCCAGTTTGCGACGAATGACGGGAATGACCTGAAAAAAGTCCAGT
>DRJH01000492.1 GCA_011052285.1 Gammaproteobacteria bacterium | reverse complement strand
GACAGGGCATAAACGACCGGAGCAGATATGGGGCCGACGTTCGATTTTTTATTTATCCGGCAAGCCTTTACTGGTTAGCGAAATTTTTTTACCGGATCTGGGTCGTTAAATCCTGATGAACAGCACCAGTCAGCACCCAGACAGTATTACTCTCAGCCAGCGCCTGATGTTATATGTTGAGCTGACACGTCTGAACAAACCTGTCGGTATCTTGCTGTTGCTATGGCCAACCCTGTGGGCCTTGTGGGCGGCGGCAGAAGGCGTGCCTGACTTGCACGTACTTACCGTATTCATAACCGGTGTTGTACTGATGCGTTCTGCCGGTTGTATCATCAATGACTATGCAGATCGAAATATCGACAAACATGTTCAGCGTACCCGTAACCGCCCGCTGACCAGTGGTCGCATTTCCTCACGCGAGGCATTGATCCTGTTCGCGCTGTTATGCGTGATGGCCTTCGCATTGGTATTAACACTCAACCATCTGACCATCTATCTTTCATTTGGCGCTTTGGCGCTGGCCATGGTTTACCCGTTTATGAAACGCTATACTCACCTGCCACAGGTGGTGCTCGGGGCGGCGTTTGGCTGGGCGATACCGATGGCCTTCGCTGCCCAGACCGGCAGCGTACCGCATCTGGCCTGGCTGCTGTTCATGGCCAATGTGCTGTGGTCCACCGCCTATGACACGATGTATGCGATGGTAGATCGTGAGGACGACCTGAAGATAGGTGTACGCTCAACGGCCATCCTGTTCGCCGAACAGGATCGGCTGATCATCGCTATATTGCAGGGGTTGGTTATTCTGGCACTGGCCCTGGCAGGCTCACAACTGGACCGGGGCGTGTGGTTCTTCATGGGCCTGGGGCTGGCCTCAGGATTTGTGACATACCAGCTTTATCTGATTCGGGACCGCCAGCCCGTGGCCTGTTTCAAGGCCTTCTTGAATAACAGCTGGTTTGGTGCCGTTGTGTTCGCGGGTTTTGTGCTGGACTATGCTATAACAGGAGCCAGGTAACTGCCTCTGCTGAAGCGGAGCTATAAAATACCGGAGGTATTACGGAGCTGAGCAATGAGCAATAAAAAAACCTTACTATACATCATAATTTCACTACTCACGATTACTTTTGCAGGACTAGCTCATGCCGAGACCGGCAAGGCGCCGGATGCAAAAGCTGTAGCAGTAGGCAAAAAACTTTATATCAAGCATTGTCAGGTTTGCCATCAAAAAGACGGTGTCGGCGAACAACCCATTTCTGTTTATATACGCCTACCGGGATTTGTCACCGCGATACCATTAAATGAGTCCTCACATGCCTGGCATCATGGAGACAAACAATTAGTAAAAATCATACTGAGTGGTTCACGCAGAACAAAGCGCATGCCGGCATGGAAGGATACGTTGTCTGAAGAACAGGTTAAGAACATAGTTGCTTATATCAAGAGCTTGTGGAGTCCGGAAGTCCTGGCCTGTCAGGGTCCCAAACATATGGACTGTAAACGATGACCCAAGTGGGGCTGTATCCGAGAATATCCTGAATATAACGCTGTAGGCTCTATATGAAATTCATGTAGGAAAATGCCTACAAATTACAATAATTAAAATTTATACACTCAGCTAAGCTGTATGTAAACATTAAAAAACATTTATTTTCACCTGATTTAAAATGACCATGGTGCGACCAACATTAAAATAACACTGATTAACAGGCGTAAATACGTGTGTTATCTTCTCAATGATAATAAACAGACAATAAGTAAGTTTTTAGATAGTTTTGAAGTTGGGGTGACTAATCAGGGATGGTTAAGAACAATAATTAAAAAAGCAAATCAGAATCATCTTTAGATAAAACCATCAGGAACAGATGCTACTGGCACAGATGTGTCGGTACATGTGTGGCTGAGACTTGAAATAACTGGAAAAGCACAGACAGTCTGAGTGGTGAATGTGCGAATGCAATCAATCATCAAATCAGGGAATAGTTATGCTGTTGAATCAGAATAAAAAAATTCATGCGATTGTCGCAATTCTCATGATGGCTGTTGGCAATACGGCCCTCGCAACCAGTGACGGCAATTTAAAAATCCCTGATTTTTACAGTGAGCCAGGCCAGAACAGTGGCCGCGCCTATGTAAACGGCATGGCGAATGAGTCGATAGATCCGTTTTCAGGGGGCTTGTTGCTGCAATACCAGGACATGGTGTTACCCGGTGATGGCGGGATGGATATTGTTATCAATCGATTTTATCGTTCACTACAAGGTGCAGAGGACTATTTGTTACAGCGCCAGGAGCGACGTGTAACCGGAATCGGTTGGGACATCCATTTTGGTCGCGTCTGGTTTTCAGACCCTATTGCAGTAATGTGTGATCCAGATGGTCAAGGTGGTTTTTTGACTGGACCTATATATCCATCATCATACCGAAATCCGGTTTTTGAGTCATCGGATGGTTCCAGAAAGGTAATGGTAACCGAGTACGACTTAACCACACCCTATCACATGATCAGCAAGGATCGCTGGACCGCCACCTGTATTCCGCCATCAAAAAATACCTTCAATCCTCTTATTAATGCTATGGAGATCCAGTCACCAGATGGTATGAAATACACGCTGGGTACAAGAGGGCGTATCGAAATCGGGAATCAAAGTAATAATTTACCGCTACTGGTCAACATGATTGAGGATCGTAATGGTAACTGGATAGTCATCGATTACGATACCACTGGATCCTATGCACTGATTAACACCATAAACACCTCGGACGGTCGCTATGTTAAGTTTAAAAAGAAATGAAATTATCTTGAGTTGTAAACATTGAAAGTCCATTCTTGCTCAGCGGTTTTGAAAACCGTTGAGGTTTATTCATTGGAAAACAAGCCCCACTATTAATTATCTGTAATAAGCGATGTAACCGTCATAGCCAGGAATAACGGTTTCAGGAAGACTGTCGCAATTATCAGTCAACCACAGATCAAAGTCATGCTGGATATGAGTCATGATGGTTTTTTTTGCACCAATGCGTTGGTGCAGTGACAACGTGTCATCCAGGTTGTTGTGGTTCCGATTCTCCACACCTGGTGGAGAGCAAGTATCGATGATCACTGTTTCCAGCTGCTTCTCACGGAGGAATTCCTCAACCCGAGGGGGTATATCTTTAGTGTCTACGAGGTAGGCAATTTGATGCCCCTCTTTTTCAAAAAGATATCCGAAAGTTGGCTTAGAATGAATTAATGGCACTGGTGTTATCGTTAGTTCCCCTATGTTTAGTGGCTCGTATTTTCGTAGTACTTGAAAATCGAGGACGCCGGGGTGTTTGAGCAGGTCAGCAAAGCCTGTATTATCGGTCGGACAATAGACCGGAATCTTGTTGCCCCTTCCCCAGCGTAAATGAAACAGCCCTTGAACATGGTCAGGATGGAAGTGAGTCAAAAAAATCCCATCCAGGGTTGGTGCGGGAAATCTATCGGCAATATCCATCAATCCGGCATCAATCAGGTAACGCTTATCATCGATTTCAAGCAAAGCACTTGTCGGGCCGCGTCGGTAATCAGGATTCTCTCTGGCCATGACGCAACGTTCACAGTGACAGCCATACACAGGCATGCCAGCAGCATCACCGGTACCCAATAGGGTCAAGCGCATTGTTCCTGTTCCGTATCTAGAATAATTTGCAGTAATTGATCTCCAGCTTCCTCAAGCACTCCATTATTTTCTATCTTTTGCAAGCAGGGATGATAAACTGTATCTTCCAATTTTATTGCATGTGCTACACGCTGTGACACCTGGGAGAATGTTTCACGGCCACGAGCGAAAAGCCGGTCAGCAAGTAAATCTGGATCCACACAGATAAGAATTGGCACGATATTTTTATATTTTTTGGTCGCTTCTTGGAGATATTCGCGTGAACCGTTTACGACAACATCAAGACCTTTGCTGAGCCATTCATCAATCTCTGATCCAATACCATAATGAGTTTCATGGCTATGCCAGTCCATTGAAAAGCAGCCTTGCTGCTGCCGCTGTGCGAATTCCTGCGCACTTAATGCCACATGGTTTTCACCGCCAGCATCCGCAGGGCGAGTGATATAGCGGTGAGCGAACATCACAGGCGCATCCTCAGGTAAACTTCCCCTGATATAGTGAATCAGACTATCCTTCCCCGCGCCAGAGGCACCGATTACATAAAAGAGCTTAGCCATGATCGTAGCTTGCTCGATAGACTTGTATTCCATCGCTCCAGGCGTCGCTCACTTGAGGTAAACCACTTGGCATGCTCACAGCAATCAGATCCGCGCGCTTGTCTATGGCTATTTCACCACGATCAGTAAGACGAGCCGCCTTGGCAGGATTGCTAGTGACCAAACGAATCGCGGCTGACAGGTCCAACTCTGACAGTTCTGGTATGCGGAAAACTGAAACGATGAGTGATGCAGGTGCATAATCCGCACATAAACAATCCGCGACACCTTCATGGATAGCTTCAATGGCCTTCATTGATCCGGACTGGCTTTTACCACGCAGGATATTTGGTGCGCCAAAAATGGTGGACATGCCTGCTGCCTTTGCAGCCTGAGCTGCTTCAAGTGTAATGGGAAATTCAGAGATATCAGCACCGATGCCGCTCATGGTTTCGACACGCTCCACAGAATCATCATCATGACTTGCCACAGAAATCCCGGCAGCATGAGCAGCCTGTGCAAGCTCCTCCATGCGGGCGAAGGTACCCGAGGCCGCTTGCAATTTACGTGAAAGGATAACGGTGACTTCATCGGCTGTCTTTTTATAGTTTAGGATTAGATAATCACGATACGCGGCCATGTCTTTGAACTGCCCCTGACCAGGGGTGTGATCCATCATTGAGATCATGTGCATCGAGTTTTCATTCAGCAGCTGTTTTAGGATCGGCAACCCGGTCTCATCGGTGACCTCATATCGGCAGTGCACACGGTTATCGATCAGCGCATGAGGGTTCCAATCATGCACCGCACGCGCAACATCGGCAGCAAACTCATTATTGCGAACCCCTAGTTCTTCGTGAGCGAAAGAGAGTGCGTGGTATACAGTGGTGATGCCTGCAGTGGCGTTACGTTTATCTGCCTGCGCACAGGCAAAATCCAATGGAAAAAGCACATTCGGGCGAGGTTCTACTTCTTTTTCCAGAGCATCGCAGTGCAGATCTATCATCCCGGGCATCAGTATCTTACCTTCAAGATCGATCGTGTCAGCATCGTTGACTGTTTCAGGATTGATGGCACTGATCTTGCCATCTTCGATCAGCAGTGACCCGTCTTCGATAATCTCATCAGTGAGTACGATACGGGCGTGGATTAAATAGGTTTTTAAATGAGTAGTCATTACGCAATTTCCTTAAGAACTTTTTCTATGGAAAGCGGTGGCTCTAACTCGACAACATCATCTGCCATTCGCTCAACCAAATCGGGGTGAAGGAAAATAGCCAGCATGGCCACACCATCATTCTTTAAATCTTCAATAAGCCGAACTACTCTTTCGGTAGTCTTCGGGTCAAGGCTGGCTGTCGGTTCATCCAGTAACAACAAGCGGGGGTGAGAGACCAACCCCCTGGCAAGATTGACGCGTTGCTTTTCTCCACCGGAAAAAGTTGCTGGGGAAATTCCCCATAACCTTTCCGGCAGATTCATAGCTGCCAACATCTTATGAGCAATGTCTCGTGCCTCGGATCTGCCCATTCCCTTTTGAAATAGAGGTTGGGCGACGACATCTTCTGTAGCTTGTCGCGGCAATGCATGCAGGAACTGGGTGACAAAACCGATCTCTGTACGCCGCAATTCCAGAATGCTATGTTCATCGGCCTGTGCAAGATCGACCTCATGACCAGAGACGGTTCGATATAACAGTCGTCCGCTGGTAGACAGATAGGTTCGGTATATCCCCTTTAGTACAGTTGATTTGCCTGCGCCGGTCGGTCCAATCAACGCCGTCAGGCGTCCACTGTAAACATTCAGATTGACATCACAGGAGGAAGGAATAATTTTTCCTTGCTCGTGCAATTCAAAATGTTTGGAATAACCTTCAACCCGCAGTATTGGTATTTCGTTCATTTTTTATCCTTTCCCGTAAGCTTTACAACGCCGAAGCGACTAAGCGCTGGGTATAGGCGTGTTGCGGATCTTCCAGAATCTGGTCAGTCAGCCCAGACTCGATAACGCGGCCGTACTTCATCACCATAGTACGGCCGGCTAACAGTCGAATCACCCCCAAGTCATGAGTCACTACGATCATTGCGGTATCTTTTTCTTGTTGGATCTCCATGATCAGATCGAGAATGGCAGCCTGGACGGAAAGATCGAGACCAGTGGTCACTTCGTCCAAAAACAACAGCGGTGGATTGGTGACCAGTGCCTTGGCGATTTGTACCCGCTGTTGCATGCCACCAGAAAAATTCTTCGGTAGCTCATCCATTCGCTCCGGCAAGACTTCAGTGCGTGACAGTAGACTCGTTGCTCTACCACGTATCTCGGAAAAATTGTCTACCTCTGACATCAACAAGCGTTCAGCAATGTTGCCACCCGCCGTAATGTCGAAATTAAGACCGAGGTGCGGGTTTTGATAAACCATACCGAAACGATGATTCGCTAGTCTTCGTTGCTGGGCGGCATTCAAATTGAACAGATCATATTGCCTACCTTCATCAAAGAAGGTGGCGCGACCGGAACTAGGTTCATGGTCGAAATACAGGCACTTAACCGCTGTCGATTTGCCGGAGCCCGACTCGCCCATGATGCCCAGAATCTCTCCCTTATAAAGATCAAAGGAGACATCATGAGCAGCGACGACACTGCGGCAGTTTGGGCAGATATTGGTGTCGTGCTCCGGGCCGGTCAGCTCAAAGCAAGAGGCACAGCCGGGACCGTAGACCTTCGATAAATTTTTTACTCCCAGGACCTTATCCATTGGCAACCACTACTTGTTCAATGTTGGTAGGCGGGTACTCATCGGTCGCTCCCGGCGTCCTGCCTTCCGCGACACTTGCACTTCCCTGTGCATCGCACCAATCACTATCGGAACATTGATAAACTTTTTTACCTGTTTTCGAATCAACAAACTCGTCCAGGAAACTTGATGTGCAACCACAACGCTGGCACGATCGACGTTGGCCATTTTCATCCGAAAAATTTTCAACACGAAATGGCACATCTTCAAAGGCCAGCGGCTCTGCCTTGGTGTACGGTGGCACGGCATAGATTTTTTTCTCGCGCCCGGCGCCAAGCAGAATCAATGCCTTTGACTGATTGAGCTTCGGCACATCCCAGCGGGGGATGGGGGATGGGTCGATAACATAATGACCATTGATACGAGTTGGGTAACGATGTGAGATTGTGATCTCGTCAAACTTAACAATGTCTTCGTAAAGTTTGACCAATAGGCGCGAATAATCGGCTTCACCATGCAATATTTTGCGTTTATCTTCGGAGGGCTCCACGACGACCAAAGGATCGGGATACGGCACCTGAAGCACGATAAGCTGATCTTCACGCAAGGCCGTCTCAGGAATGCGGTGGCGTGATTGAATGAAGTCTGCTTCATCGGTCTTTGTAGTGGTATTGATGCCTTCACAGGTCATTTCGATAAAGCTTCGCAGATTGACAGCATTGACTGAATCATCTGAACCCTGATCAATCACTTTGAGCGTTTCACCCTTACCTAGCAGGGACAAGGTCAATTGCAGACCACCGGTACCGAAGCCGCGGCCCATAGGCATCTCGCGGCTGGAGTAAGGCACCTGATAACCTGGTATGGCAACGGCTTTCAAAGTGCTGCGTCGTACCTCTTTCTTGGCATACTCGTTGAGGAAACCAAAAGGATAGGAAGCACTCATATGGTTTGCTCCTTGTTGTTTTGTTTCTGTTGCGTGGTGCGCAGGCGATCCATGTCTGACTGGAAGGTGACGTAGTGAGGCATTTTGTAGTGTGTACAGAAACCCATGGAATCAATTCCATCGACATGCAACAACACAAACTCAGGATCTTCCGATGGATTGCGTGGACCATTTTTCATACCGGCCTGTAGTGCACGATCGAGAATCGCCATGCTGATGGCTTTCACTTCGTTGTGACCAAAACAGGCACCATAGCCAAGAGTGAAGGTAGGCTTGTCATTGCCTTCTTCGTCCTCGGTCGCTCCCGGCATCCTGCCTCCCGCGACACTTGAACTTCCCTGTTCTTCGTACATAGCCACTACTTCGCACTCTGTTATCTCCACTTCACCGATCTCGGTCAGTTCCCCGGTAATTGGATGCGGCAGCATGACCGGCAGATAACCCACACGCAGTTCGGCAACCGTTGGGTGGACATCGCCGTAACCGCGCATGTTTGAATACGCAATGGCTAGCAGGGAGCCCTGCTCAGCACGGGCCATGGTGGCCAATGCTGCAGAGCGTGGCACAGGAAATATCAATGGCTCGCGGGTAATATCAAAGGGGTCTCGGTTGCGGGCTGTGCCATCGACCGATGGCAGTAAACCTTCGTTGCGCAGACTCTCCAGTACCTTGGGGAAGGTATCAGGGATTACACTATCGGGAATATCTGTCTCTGTTTTCTTTGTAAACCACTCTTTGGCAACGGCACAAAATCGCTCTGGGGATTCATCCAACAGATCCATGCGCATCAAGCGCAGATGATAATCAGTAGTGGCGCCCAACATCTGCCCACCAGGAATATCTTTAAAGGCAGCAGAGATGCGGCGAGTGATGCGCATGTTCTCAGTATTCAACGCCGGTGTTTCCACAAGGCGTGGTTGTGTCGATCGATAAGCACGCAAAACAAAGGCCGCTTCCAGCGTGTCGCCCTGAGCCTGCTTGATAGCAAGTGAGGCCAGACGCGGATGATAGACGCCACCCTCGGAAATCACTCGGCTATGTAACAGACGTAACTGATGTTCAATGGTGTCGGTATCTAGTGGCTTAGCAGTATCCCCCTGCCGGGTACGTAGATAATCGAATACCGTCTTGGTGCCTTCGATGGCCTCGCCACCACCTTTGATTGCAACATAACCCATCAGAGCATCTCCACTTTAGTGGTTCTGGGTAAGGCCGTTATCTGCCGACCATCAAGCAAAATGAGATCCACACCCAAGGGAAAGGAACAGACCCAATCTTCACGCATCTCAAGCCACTGCTTATCCAACCCCTTTATCAGCAGGCTCTCGGTGTCGGCGATACCGGGGCCGGTCAATCTTAGAGAGGCATCGCCCTGGCCCAGTTCGTCAACTACCAGGATTAGTGTCGCGGACTGCTCTGGGCTAGGTAGCGTACCGAGCTTCGGTGTGAAGTTGGGCGCACGACTGCCGTCGCAAATCACATAATCGGCTTGCTCAACCACAGCGGATGCAACCTGTAACATGTGCCAGTCATCACTACGAAGTAGTGTGTGCGGATCAGCCAGTAAGACCTCTGCATCCAGCAACGTAGCCAACACGGTAAGTACTGCTGGCCCTTCTTCCGGCGCTATCGTGAGTGAGTGGCATTTGCCCGGGCGGGCCATGGCATCCAGTAATAGACGGAAATGGATTTGCTGCGCGTCTGGCATCCAGATGGGATCAAGATTCAGCATTTTTACCCTCCATGGCATCGGGGGCTACTTCATCTAACAAGGAAAAGTCGACCTTTGTACTGGCCAGCATGTGTTTACGATTTTGGCTAGCGGACTCGCGGATTTCCATGCCTTGATCTAGCATCTTGTTCAGTTGCTCCCAACCGGGCAGTTGTGCAGACAATACGGCATCACATAGCGCTAATGCTTCGGCGGCCTCGATTCGATCATCCATAACCTGGGCTGCCCCTTCAGCAATTAAACCATCGGATGTCTCAATCTCCAGCCAGGCTGATGCCAAGGGAAATTCGCCCAGGTAAAAAGCTTCTTCGAAGGCGCTGTCATTGAGCCTCAACATACCTAACCCGGATTGGGGAATAGACTTTGAACGAATTGCCCAGTCTTTTGACAGCTCTGTCGTGAATGACAGGAGTTGTTCAATTGGCAATGCCTTCAAGGCACTCACCCATAAAGTCCGATCTATCATCATTATTTTCATTTCAGTCATTCTTCTAGATACCTAGATAAGTTGGTTTTGTGTTTAATTCAAAAAACAGTTTGATCACAGCGCTTTCTTACGAAGTTTTTGTGAGAAAAGCTCCAGTATTACGACCGTCAGGAATATCACCAGTAGGATGGTGGCGACATGGTCGTAATCGAAGAGATCCCAACGACCCTTGAGTTCCATGCCGATGCCGCCAGCACCGACGATACCCAACACTGTGGCCGTACGAATATTACGTTCAAAAATATATTGGACGTAGGCAATAAATGCAGGAAATACATGGGGGAATACCGCATAGCGCAACACCTTCAAACGACCGGCACCCGATGATCCCAATGCCAGCTGGGGCCCTGGTGGCGCATTCTCGATTTCATCCGCAAAGAATTTCCCTAACACACCACTGGTATGCATAGCCAACGCCAGTACACCGGCGATAGGGCCAAATCCGTAGACCAGAACCATAAACAGGGCAATGATCAGTTCCGGCATGGCACGATTAAAACTCAACCAACCACGGGCAAATGAATAGACCATAGGGTGTGGCGCATAATTTCTGCTCGCCAAAATACCCAATGGCACTGAAATTATGATGCAGAGGAAGGTTCCCCAGAAACCCATTTCGATGGTTTCCCACATTTTGACCAAAACTTTCGACAGATAACCAATAGGCTCCACCAGAAATTTTGTTTCTTCGACTTCCCATGTATTGGTCAACGCATCATATTCGCGAGACTCACCTGCCTCGACATGGGCAAACAAGGGGAGATCGTTTCGATCAAAATTTTCCAAACGTGAAATTTCTGTCCGTTCGGATATCTGGATGGGAAATGCTTTGCTGCCAAATCGCATCGCACCGTCCAGTACGTCAGAGTCACCAATACCTACCGCCGACAGGACGGCCTTTGAGGTTTCAACAAACGCCTTATCAATTTCTGTATTGTGCGCAGAGATTGATAGTAGAACGAACGCCAGCAAAAGAATGATAAGATTTTTTGCAGTGACGGCACGGTAAAGTTCCCACTGCTGCCAATTCTTCTCCTGACGGGGGTGAGTATTCATGCTGCTTCCCGTTCGGCAGCTTTGAGATTTGGTTGCTCAAGATTATAAAGTTGTGATTGAGTTT
>DRJH01000491.1 GCA_011052285.1 Gammaproteobacteria bacterium | reverse complement strand
CATTCATCTTTTGTCCCATTACGGCGTGTGTTCGTACTCGAATGCTCACATATGACCTATATGCTCACATTCTCCGTGCGAAAATGCCTTGTACTGAAGCAGAATCTAAACACGCTGAATAGTTACGGTTTTTATTGCTAATCAACAGTTGCAGGTTTTTTATGGAAATTGAATTTATTCGCCAGAACTGGTACTTGTTCGTCGCTCTGGTTGGTATTGTCGGCCTGATCGCATTGGAGCCCTTGCGGCAGAAAATGTCAGGTGTCAAACGCCTCAGTATCCTGCAGTATATGCGCCTTGCCAGTGATGAAAATCCACAACTTATCGACGTATCCGAAGCCAAGGAATACAAAAAAGGGCATATTCCGTCATCCAAAAATGTGCCATTAAGTGGCCTTGATGATGCGCTACCGAAACTGGGAAAATTTAAGAACAAACCCGTAGTCATCACCTGTCAGACCGGTACCCGCTCCAATCGCGCCGCCAGCAAATTGACCCGTCAGGAATTCAGCCAGGTTTATATTCTTGAAGGCGGTCTGGCCGCATGGGAGAAGGAAAATATGCCGGTAGAGCGCTGAATCGTTACAAAATACAGTGAACAGATGCGTACATGAGTATTTTGAGTGGATTATTAATGTCGCATCGTACCACCTGAATGTTTTGCAACGGCCTGTTCGTATCGAGTACAAAACCCTCATTTAACGTTTAACCGAGTCACACTATGACAGAACAACCCCAAACCCTACAATTTGATATTCAGAAAATTTATCTACAGGATGTGTCCCTGGAATCACCCAATGCCCCGGTTGTTTTCACCCGTGATAATCTTGCCCCGGAACTGGATGTTCAGATCAATATCAGCCATCAGGAACTGGACGGTGACAATGGCTTTTACAATGTGGTACTGGAAGTCACAGTGACCGCAACAGAAGGCGAACATACCATTTTTCTGATCGAAGTCCATCAGGCAGGGGTATTCCGTATCGTCAACATAAAAGAGTCCGAATTACCACTAGCCCTGGAAGTGGCTGCACCCAATGTGCTGCTACCCTTTGCTCGTGAAGCGGTGTCAGACCTTGCGGGAAAGGGTGGATTTCCGCAGTTATTGATTAATCCGGTTAATTTTGAGGCCTTGTACCAGCAGCACCACAACAAGTCCAATGGCGCGGGGGATAAAGAGGTGCAAATCTCAACGGGCGACGAGGCTGCTGAGGACCAAAACTGAGTCTGTGCTCATGTGAACAAGGCCATCGAGAAGTCGGTGAAGCAACCACAACCTATCGCTGTGCTGGGCGCCGGATCCTGGGGTACGGCGCTGGCTATTGTTCTGGCTCGTACGGGAATACCGGTTAGACTCTGGGGTCATCGATCCTCCCATATTCGACAGCTGCAACAACAGCGAAGCAACAACCACTATCTGCCCGGCATTGATTTCCCCGCCTGCCTGCAACCGGTGGTTGAACTCACTCAGGCAATAAGGTCATGTAATCGTTTCCTGGTGGTGGTACCGAGTCGTGTTTTCGTACCCGTTCTTGAGCAGTTATCCAGCTGCCTGGTAGCCTCGGACCAACCGGTTACTGTCGTTTGGGGTACCAAGGGCTTGCACCCACGATCCGGTCAACTACTCTCCTTGAGTGCCAGCAAGTTGCTTCCTGAAAGATCCCGACTGGCCATCGTTTCCGGCCCCAGTTTTGCCCACGAAGTGGCTATGGGCCAACCCGTAGCACTGACGGTAGCGGGTTCCTCGATGGCTACCGCAGAAAGAGTAGCCAGCTGGCTGCAAACGACCTCCACCCGAATCTACACCAATGCCGATTTTATCGGTGTCCAACTGGGCGGAGTGGTGAAGAATATCATCGCCATCGCCACCGGCATCAGCGATGGCCTGAGCCTGGGCGCCAATGCGCGGGCTGCACTCATCACTCGAGGCTTATCGGAAATCCAGCGCCTGGGCCAGGTGCTCGGTGCCAAACCGGAAACCCTCATGGGCCTGTCCGGGCTCGGTGATCTGATATTGACCTGCACCGATAACCAATCACGCAATCGTCGTCTCGGCCTGGGTCTCGGGCGGGGTCAATCGCTGACCCAGACTGTTACCGAGCTGGGTCAGGCCATCGAAGGTCTGGATAATGTTCAACAAGTCTGCAATCTGGCGCAACAGCATGCCATCGAACTGCCCATTACCGAGCAAGTGAGGCGTGTATTGTATGAAGACCTGGCGCCCATGTCAGCGGTGACCGAGTTACTGCAACGCCAACCCGGAAGCGAAACTTGATCGGCACCACGCCGGAGGAACCACCATGCTGCGTGGAATAACACTGGATCAGGACAGCTATGATCGCAACGACCTGGACGATGCCAGGCTAGCTGGCTCGCTCGAGCAGTGGACGCACTATCCCGCCACCCGGCCGGATGAGGTGGCGTCGAGAATTGCAGCGGCCGAAGTCATTATCACCAACAAGGTCAGACTTGGCCACGAAGCAATCCAGGCGGCTCACCGTACCCGCCTGATCGTGACCGCCGCCACCGGTTACAATCATATCGATCTGGATGCGGCCCGCACCCACAATATCACGGTCTGTAATATTGTCGATTACGCGACTCCCGCCGTGGTCCAACACACGCTGGCACTGATGACTGCCATGGCCACCCGCTGGCATCACTATTACCAGGATGTACAGAACGGGATCTGGGCGCATAGTACCCAGTTCTGCCTGCTCGAACACCCCATCATTGAACTGGCCGATAAAACCCTGGGCATCATCGGCTATGGCAAGCTCGGTCAGGGCGTGGCCACTGTGGCGCGGGCTCTGGGCATGCGGGTTGTTCTCACCGCCCGACCCGGTACTGCAAGCTGTCCACCGGAGCGCCTGCGGCTGCAGGATTTATTACCCCAGGTTGATGTGCTGAGCCTGCATTGCCCGCTGACCCCAGAGACACAACATTTGATCGATGCCAACGCCTTAGGCCTGATGAAACAAAGCGCCTTTTTGATCAATACCGCACGCGGCGGGATTGTCGACGAGACCGCCCTGGCAGCTGCCCTGCGCCAGGGCCAGATTGCCGCCGCTGCCATCGATGTTCTGAGCACCGAGCCACCTTCTGCCGGGCACCCGCTATTGGCGCCCGATATCCCGAACTTGATTGTTACCCCACATACCGCCTGGGCCAGCATCGAGACCCGGCAACGTCTGGTCGATGAGATCGCCCGGGTAATCGAAGCCTGGAGGCGAGGTCAGCCCATCAACGTCGTTTCATGACTTCGGTAGCGGCCGGCTACACCCCGGCCCTGTATATCCATATCCCCTGGTGTCTACGAAAATGCCCCTACTGTGACTTCAATTCACACCTGGCAAGCAGCAAGATTCCTGAAAGCGCCTATGTCCAGGCGCTATTGGCAGAACTCGAGCAACACCAACAGGAATTTGATATTAGCGAATTCAGTAGCGTATTTTTTGGTGGGGGTACACCCAGTCTGTTCAGCCCATCGGCTATCGCAGCTCTGCTGGAGGGTGCCCACACCAGGGTGGGTTTGGCAACAGACGCCGAGATCACGCTGGAGGCCAATCCTGGCACCAGTGACTATGGCCGTTTCCGTGGCTACCTGGACGCCGGTGTTAATCGGCTCTCCATTGGCGTACAGAGTTTTAATAATCAGCATCTTCATGCGCTGGGGCGGATTCATAACGCGGCTGAGGCTCAAGGCGCTGTCGTGGCCGCAAAAGCAGCCGGTTTTTCTCGCCTCAATCTCGATCTCATGTACAGCCTGCCCGGGCAAACTACAGAGCAATGTGAAGCAGACCTGCAACAGGCCATCGCCCTCTCACCCTCTCATCTTTCTCTCTACCAGCTAAGCATTGAACCGCACACCCACTTCCACGCGTATCCTCCGCAATTGCCGACAGATGACACCGTGGCCGCCATGGAGCAACAGCTGCGGGCCACACTCCACTCAGTCGGCTACGTGCGTTACGAAATTTCCGCCTATGCCTGCCCGGGTCAAGAATGCCGCCATAATCTTAATTACTGGCAATTTGGTGATTATCTGGGCCTCGGTGCCGGCGCTCACAGCAAGCTGACTTGTGGCCAGACCTGTCACCGTATCTGGAACCGCAAGCACCCTGCAGACTATCTCCGACAGGCAGGAAAAGGTCATGTTAGTTCCGGTAGGTCCCAACTCGGGGAAGTTGATCTGGTGGCGGAGTTCGCCATCAATACCTTGCGATTGACCAAGGGTTTCAGCTTCAGGGAATTCACCGATCGTACCGGGTTACCGGCGCACTGTTTACGTATTCCCGTTGATAAAGGTTTACATAAAGGCTGGTTACAATACGATGGGCAGCGGGTAAAGGCGACCCCAACAGGGTATCGGTTTCTCAATAATGTGCTTGAGCTCTTTATCGCTCACCCGCATGGAGCTGCATGAGACCGGCGAGGCTCCGGGCCTGTGTACAGTGCAGATACCTTGACAATTACCGCATTCTCCGCAGAGGAATTGCCTGAAGTTCTTGACGAGCGGGTAGATCCAGATGGCCTTTTTGGGCAGCAATGCCTGGTTGTGGACATGGAGCTTGCCACGGCCGGTGGTGGTGCCCAGATGGGTCCAATTGGCGGCCCGGTAACAGGTACTACGGAAGCGTGGAAGTTCAACGAAGGTCTCGAGCAAGACCGGGCTGTAGCCATGGAGCAGGTGCCAGTCCTTT
>DRJH01000490.1 GCA_011052285.1 Gammaproteobacteria bacterium | reverse complement strand
GAATCGTCAGGGGCCTGTACCAATCCCCACAACGTGCCCCCCTTTTCCAGGTTCCCGACAAAAGCAAGTGAATCGAGCGGGAAAGACTCCAGCGCCTCACGTTTGCGATTGGTATCAGGTACGGGACCAGGTACGGATAGCTCCTCACTCGGCTCTTCTTCATAAGGGGTAAAGGGATCGCGTAGTTCCGTCGCATCATAAACTTCAGATTCATATGTCTTGACTTCAGGCAAAGGTTCAATTCGCCCTTTAGTCTTCTGTTTTACATCCGCGACATAGGCATCGAGATCGCTATGTTGCTGTGAACTACAGGCGCCCAATATCAGAGCTGCAACAAACAGCAATACCCACCTAAGCGGGTTATTTTTATGGTCGAATTGTCGATTGGTCACATACATATTCTTAACGTCGACCTTTCTTCTTTTTCTTCTTGGTCTGCTGTATCTCTATATCATCAAGATAACGATACGTCTTTGCGGTCACTTCCATGACCAGTTTACTTGTCGTTTTGTCTTTCGTAATGGAAATATCATGCAGCGTTACAATCCTTGGTAAGGCGGCAACACCACTGACGAAACTACCAAACTCATGGTAATCGCCTGTCATTTTCATCTGTATCGGCAATTCTGCGTAGAAGTCGATAAAACGTTCGCCCTGAGGCTTGAATAACTGAAATTCGATACCACTCGCTAATCCCGTTTGAGAAATATCCACTAACAACCCCTCTACCTCTGTCTTACTCGGTAACTGACGTAACATTGCACCAAAAGATTCCTCGATCTCTTTAAGCTGCTGCTTATAGGCCTCGAGGTTGACCGCCTTGGACTGTTTGGTTTCGAATTCCTGCTTCAGCGTGATCTCAGATCTTTCAGCACGTTCAAGCTTATCTATTTGATTCTGCACATCCAGGAAGAAACCCGCCACAGCCACTGCGGCGCTAACAATAATGATCAGCGCGACCTTGACCGCCGTTGGCCAGGTGCCAATGTTGCCTATATCAAGATTGTTTAGATCGATATCTTTCACTTTTTCGCCGTGGCTCCACCCGTTTCAAATGACGTCTCTGTCGACTTTTGCTGCGCACGCAGCGAAAACTTACGTGCCCCTTCCTGCTTACCAACCTCAATAATGTCCAGCTTCGGTTTAGCCAACCAGTCAGATTGATCGATATTTCTCATCAACGCCGATACCCGGGCATTGGATTGAGCAATTCCGACCATATGCAGGCTGCGGCCCTTTTGCTTGAGTGACAACAGATGAACACCCTCAGGCAGAACCCGCACCAACTCATCAAAAAGTCGCACTATTTCAGGACGGTTACGCTGTAACTGCTGAATAATATCCATGCGTGCCAACAGGCGTTCCTTCTTACCTTCAAGGACATCAATCTCTCGTATTTGCTTTTTCACGATATCGATCTGCTGGTTCAGATAGGAATTACGTGATTCCTGCACGCCGATCATTCGTGAATACTGTAGATGCACCGCTAAAATACCCACTACCACCAGCACGACCGACAGACCCATCATGGTCAAAAACTGTCGTTGCTGCTCTTTGCGTAATTCCTGTCGCCAGGGGAGTAGGTTAATTTTTGCCATTAGTCGAAACTCCTCATGGCCAACCCGGTTGCAATCATCAATGCAGGGGCATCATTGCTCAGACTTTGTGCCTTAACGCGAGACGCAATCACCATATTGGTGAAAGGATTCGCGGTGGAAGTATGCACGCCGAGTTTGTCCGCCACCATTTCATCAATTCCGGGGATCATGGCGCTACCCCCCGCCAGGACAATATGATCGACCTGGTTATATTGGCTGGACGAGAAAAAGAACTGTAATGAGCGGCTGACCTGTTGGGCCATTGCTTCTTTGAATGGCTCCAGTACCTCCGGTTCATAATTATCAGGCAGACCGCCCTGGCGCTTGGCCATACCCGCCTCTTCATACGAGAGGCCGTAACGGCGCTGTATTTCTTCCGTTAGTTGCTTGCCACCAAACACCTGTTCACGGGTATATATAGTTTTAAGATCACTCAGTACGTTCAGGGTGGTCATGGTCGCACCAACGTCAATGACTGCGACGGTCTGTTCAATCCCCTGTTCCGGGATGGACTGCGCGAGCAGCGTGAATGCATTTTCCATGGCATAGGCTTCGACATCGATAATCCGCGACTTGAGACCGGCCAGTTCGATGGCCGCCATTCGGATTTCAACGTTCTCGCTACGCGATGCCGCCAGCAGGACATCCAGGCGCTCTGGGTCGTTTTCCGTTGGGCCAAGAACCTCAAAATCAAGATTAACTTCCTCGAGTGGGTACGGGATGTACTGATCCGCTTCCAGCTCAATTTGCTGCTCCAGCTCTTCTTCTGAAAGGGAAGCGGGCATCGATATGATCTTGGTGATAACCGCCGAACCCGCGACCGCCGCACAAGCATAGCGCGAACGCGAACCCGAGCGCTTCACGGCTCGTTTAATGGCTTCACCCACCGCCTCAACATCTGAAATGTTCTTTTCAATCACGGAGTTAGGGGGCAATGGCTCGACGGCGTAAGATTCCACGCGCAAACGGTCGCCACTGCGTCCCAGCTCCAGGAGCTTGACAGCGGTGGACGAGATGTCCAGCCCCAAAACCGGTGGGTTTTTGGGTTTAAATAGGTCGCCTAGGCCCATGCTTTTTCTCTTATTTCCCTAGGGGTTAGATCGGATTTATGCTCAATTACATTAACTACTTCAGTCAACTATAGGTCAAACAATGAGTAATGGCAAACCATTCGTAGAGTTTTGTGACCCAAAACGGATATACTCCGTTGCTCCATTGTCCTATCGGACAAACGCCTATTAAGCTAAAGACTGGATTCTGAGCCTTGTGAAGCCCATCATAAAAAAGATTTTTCTATATGGAACAAGTGCTTTCGTCGTGCTGAGCCTGCTCGCCGTGTTGACCGTCTATGGCCTTTACCTGTACCTGGACCCCAGATTACCGGATGTCGAAACACTCAAAGATGTCCGTCTGCAGGTCCCCTTGAGGGTCTACAGTCAGGATCATGAGCTAATTAACGAGTTCGGCAAGATGAAGCGCTCTCCCATGGAGTACGAACAGTTCCCGTCACAGATGATCAATGCGATCCTCGCGGCAGAGGACGACCGTTTCTT
>DRJH01000489.1 GCA_011052285.1 Gammaproteobacteria bacterium | reverse complement strand
GGTTACTGGTTGCTCTGGATGATTCCATCAACAATAAAACTGGGCGCAAGATCTTCGGTTGTGGCTTCTTTTTCAATCATGCCGCTAAATGCAATCAATCCCACTACCCCTGGTCTCAGAATATGGTCTCCATTGGCTTACTACGCTCCATCAAGGGGCGCTGGTGTTGTTTGCCTTTAGCCTCCCCCTGTGTCAGGATAGTTGACGTCGATGGTGCTGTCGCTCATGCCCTGAAGCTTCAAGGCTCTGAGATGGTGTTGGTAGAGGCTACGACTTGACGGATGTCCGTGATGTATGTAGAGTGATTTTCGCGTGGTAATTACAAAAGAGGGTAATGCGTAGGTTCAACGCACTTAGCATGATTTCGCAAGTTTCAAGTCTGCTTATAGGAAGGGCTACCTGCCTGCTATCCCGTGGACAGGGTAACAGCGAGCCTTTTTCTCCTCCAAACCCCTCCCCGACGTGGTTCAAGTGAGACCGTCGCCATGCAGAACGGCCAGCACTTTATAGAAATAGAAAACGTCTCCAAAAGCTTCCGCTTGCCGGGCGGAGGTGTAGTCAATGCCGTCAAGGACGTAACCAACTACATAAGCCGCGGGGAGGTGCTGGTGATCATCGGCCCCAGTGGATCCGGCAAGAGCACCCTGCTGCGAACGATCAATGGACTGGAGAGCTATGACGAAGGGCAGATCGTTATCGACGGAGTGGACCTCGGTCACGCGCATACTGACATGAATCTGCTCCGCGCCCAGGTTGGCATGGTTTTCCAGCACTTCAACCTGTTCCTGCACAAGACCGCTCTCATGAACGTGGTTATGCCACAGACGGTGGTACTCAAACGCTCACGCAGTGAAGCCGAACGAACCGCCCGCGAGCTACTTGAACGTGTGGGTATCGCCGATCGCGCCGACAACTATCCGAGCCAGCTCTCCGGGGGGCAGCAACAACGGGTTGCCATAGCGCGGGCTTTGGCGATGAACCCCAAAGTGATGCTCTTCGACGAGGCCACCTCCGCGCTGGATCCTGAAACCGTAGGTGGTGTGCTGGAGCTGATGGCGGAGCTCGCATCCGAAGGCATGACCATGGTAGTGGTCACTCACGAGATGGGTTTCGCTCGCCGCGTCGCACACCGTATGATTTTCATGGACGCAGGAGAGATCGTGGAGGAAGGCGCTCCCGAGCATTTTTTCACCAACCCCCGGAACGAACGCACGCAGCGTTTTCTCCGGGAAATACTCTAGCTGTAGATTTATCAACTTGTATAGGAGGAATGTACTATGAACAAAATGCAAAGAATTCTGCCTTTGGTAACAAGCGTTGTTGCGTTGCTGGGTATGACCTCGCTCTCGGTGAGTGCACAGGATGTGGTCGAGACCATGTCCAAAACAGGGGTCTTGCATGTCGCGGTACAGACCCAGGGGCCGCCCATTAGCTTTGTCGACAAGAACGGGCAACGCACCGGTCTTGCTGTAGAAATCGTGAAAGGCCTGGCAGAGGCATCGGGGCTTACACTGGATCTGCTGGACTACGACTGGAAGGGACTGATCCCGGCGGTACTCTCCAAAAAAGCTGACTTCATCGCCGCGGACATGACCCCCACCCAGAAGCGCGCCCTCAAACTTAACTTCACCATTCCGATCTTCTACTCCGAAGTACTCTCCATCTCCATGAATAACAAGGGCTTCAAAAGTTGGAGAGATCTCAACAAGCAAGGAGTCAGCATTGGTGTGGTGCAGGCCAGCAGCTACGTGGATATGGTCAAAAATTTCATGCCCAATGCAACGCTCAAAGAATTCGCCGGTGGTGGTCCCTCGGTGGCCCAGGCCGTAGCCTCAGGCCGCGTTGATGCCGCGGTGATGGATCGTGGCGGTGCCATGCAGTACGTCAAAGTCTACCCGGGCATGCAGATTCTGGATGATGTCATCCGCAAAGAGCCACTCGCTTTTGCCCTCCGACCGGACGAAACGCACTTACTCCAATACCTCAACAACTACATCCGTTTTATTCAGACCGATGGCGAACTGGATCGGCTGCTAGCTTACTGGTGGAACTCCACCGCCTGGGAGAAAGACCACAAGTAAGCCCGCAAACTTGGGTAGAAACCTGCCCCCTCGCCACATTGGGGGGGCATCTGCCTCCGCAGCCCAACATTGAACCCAGGAGTCATCCCGGTTGGACTGGATCTTCAGTTTCTATAACTACCGTGTCGTAGCCGAGTACCTGCCGATCTTCGCAAACGGCATGTGGGCCACGGTGTGGATATCAACCGTCAGTCTTGTTCTTTCATTGATTATTGGTACTCTGGTGACACTGGCTCACATGTCGCATCGCGGCTGGTTAAACCGATCTGCGAGTGCCTACATCGAGGCAATACGGGCGACGCCGCTACTGGTACAGATCTATGTGATCTACTTCGGTTTGCCCGTGGTACCGCTACTCGACTGGAGGATCGGAGCGCTGCAGGGTGGGATCATCGCCCTGGCACTCAACTCGGGTGCATACATGGCGGAGATCATTCGTGCCGGAATCGAGGCGGTCCCGTCCAGCCAGACTGAAAGTGCAATGGCTGTGGGCATGAGCTACCGCCAACGTATGGTCCAAGTGATCCTGCCGCAGGCTTTCGCCAACGTACTCCCGCCTGTGCTAGGACAGGCTATTGTGCTGATCAAGGACAGCTCTCTGCTCAGCATCATCACCGTCTCGGAACTGTTGAGTGCCGGGCTCACCATACTCTCCGAGCGGGTCATGCCCAACGAAGGCTTTCTCACTGTGGCCGTAGGTTATCTGGCCATTTACCTGGTGATGCTGGTGCTCTCTGTATACACTCAGCGGCGCCTGGGAGGGATACGCTGATGCTGGCGATGTACCAGAACGTGTTTCCTTTCCTGCTCCAGGGACTGTGGCAGACTTTCGTGATCTCGATGCTTGCCATTTTCTTTGGCAGCCTGGTGGGGGCCTTTGTGGGGCTTGGTCGCGCCCGTGGCAACCGCTGGACGGTGCGGGGCTTTGGTGCCTATGTGCATATGCTGCGTGGCACGCCATTCCTGGTGCAAATCTACATCGTCTACTTCGTATTGCCCACCACCAACCTTGCAGTGTTTCAGCTCACCTCATTTCAGGCAGCAGTGATCGCGCTCAGCCTTTACACTTCGACCTATGTAGCCGAGATTGTGAGTGCTGCCATCGAAGCGGTGCCCCGCGGCCAGAATGAGGCTGCGCAGGCCCACGGCTTCAATGGCTTCCAGACACTCTGGTACGTGGTGTTGCCGCAGTCGTTCAAGATGATGATGCCACCCATGGGCGGCGTATACGTACTGGTAATCAAGAACACAGCCGTGCTTTCTGTTATTGGGGTGACTGAGCTGGTGCGCGAGGCGAACGTATCCATCCAGCGGTTTCCATCCTTTATTCTCTCAGTGTTCCTGCTGGTGGCCTTGATGTATTTCTGCTATTGTTATCCGGTATTGCGACTTACCCGTTGGGCCGAGAAAAAGTGGGGTGGGTTACATCTGAATGTCTGAAGAAAGTCAGGGAGTCTGTCCGAGAATGGAGAACCTACTGCGAAAAAGCTAACTTTGGCTAGATTTTCTCCTGATCCTCGTTAAATACTAATGAGTATTCGCCTTGAATCAGGCTGATAAATCTGCCTCAAATCAGCATCTCCTCGCTACGGTCCTTATTCTCGGACAGCCTCCTGTGGATCGTACCAAGCTGTCTCTGCAGCAGGTTTTTGAACAATAAGCCTTCCAGAATAAACCACAGCCACCGGGAACAATCAGAATCCATGTCAGCCCTGCAAAGCCCACTGCCAAGATCAAATCTATTCTATCAAACCGGCGCCCACCGTCCACTGATCAGCACGGCACATGGAGTCCACATCCAGGATATAAACGGTAAACAGTATATTGATGGGTCAAGTGGCGCCATGGTGGCAAATATCGGCCACGGCAACGAATACGTCCTGGCGGCCATGCGTGCCCAGATGGAAAAAGCGACGTTCGCCTATCGTTTGCATTTTGAGAATGAACCAGCCGAAAACCTGGCT
>DRJH01000488.1 GCA_011052285.1 Gammaproteobacteria bacterium | reverse complement strand
TTGGCCGACTCACGGCCTGGCAGAACTGGATTTTTCAGCGCCCCAATGCGGTTGGCGAACAGGGTGCCCTCAAGTCTTTCGGCTCAGGTAGCCGTGCCACATTTGATCATAAAAGAGTGTAAGCTAATGACTGAACAATCCGACGATACGACCCCCACAATCGAGATCAACTACGCTGACGGTATCCCTAACAACGTTGATCTCTATGCGGATCGCCGCTTGCAACGAGCCATGGAAAAATGGCATCCAAAATTTCTCGATTGGTGGAACGCCTCTGGTCCCGACGGTTTTCAAACGGCCGATGTCTATTTGCGTACCGCAGTCGGGGTTGACCCCAAAGGCTGGGCCGTATTTGATCATGTCAAGATGCCTGATTATCGTTGGGGCATTCTGCTGGCCAATAAGATTGAGGATCGTAAAATTGGCTTCGGTCGTCACAAGGGTGAACCGGCCTGGCAGGAAGTTCCCGGTGAATATCGCTCCTTGCTCAAACGTCTGCTGATCATCCAGGGAGATACTGAGCCGGCTTCGGTCGAACAACAGCGCTATCTGGGAAAAACCTGCCCCTCCCTCTATGACCTGCGCAACCTGTTTCAGGTCAATGTTGAAGAAGGCCGTCATCTGTGGGCCATGGCCTATCTGCTGCAGAAATATTTTGGCCGTGATGGCCGTGAAGAAGCCGAGGCACTGCTCGAACGACGCTCCGGCAGTGCCGACAAACCACGACTGCTGGGTGCATTCAATGAAAAGACACCAGACTGGCTGTCCTTTTTCATGTTCACTTTCTTCACTGACCGCGATGGCAAAATGCAACTTGAGTCGCTGGCACAATCGGGTTTCGACCCATTATCGCGAACCTGCCGCTTCATGCTCACCGAAGAAGCTCATCACATGTATGTCGGTGAATCAGGGGTGGCTCGTACCATGCAACGCACAACACAGGCCATGACTGAGGCCGGTGTGACCGATCCCTATGATATCGAAGCAGTACGCAAACTCGGTGTTATTGATCTGCCCACTCTACAAAAAAAGGTTAACTTTCACTTTTCCGTTACCCTCGACCTGTTTGGTTCGGAAATTTCCACAAATGCCGGCAATGCATTTAGTGCGGGCATCAAGGGTCGCTTCCGGGAAGACAGCATTGAGGATGACCATCAACTGCTCAATGACACCTATTCACTACTACGTTGTATCAACAAGCGGTTGGTGATGGTCGATGAACCCGCGGTCAACGCCATCAATGCACGCCTGCTGGATGACTATATCAGCAATGTCGAATCCGGTCTGAAACGCTGGAACCGGGTGCTTGAAAAGACCGATTTTGACTTCACCATCGACCTGCCCCACCGGGCCTTTAATCGCCGTATTGGAGAATTTAGCAATGTGAGTGTTACACCAGATGGCGAGATACTGACAACCCAGAAGTGGCAACAGCAACAAGCGGATTGGTTGCCCTCCGAAGAGGATGAACGCTATCTGCAAAGCCTGATGAAGCCCGTTGTTGAGCGCGGAGCATATGCCAACTGGATCGCCCCACCCAAATCGGGCATCAACAAGAAACCCGGTGATTTTGAATATGTTGCCCTGCATTAATCCATTGTTACTACCAAGTTAAATACAACCAGTATTCGCCTCACCATGAACAAATCTGCATCAAAGCAGCTTCCCCTCACTACGACCGCCATGGATAGGGCAAGTGCCAATTTTTCATGAGCAACGAACCGGTCGGTCCCTATTCTCGGACAACCTCGCAGATGAAACCCCTAGCTGAAGTCGCCGTAATCGGTGCTGGCACCATGGGTGCCGGGATCGCACAGGTCACCGCAATGGCCGGCTATCCGGTCCGCTTGTTCGATGTTGAACAAGGTATTCTCGATCGTGCCATGGTTCATATTCAGCAAAATCTCTCTAAGGGGATCGAGCGCGGCAAAGTCTCTCCTGAACAACAAAGGCTAAGCCTGCAATGCTTGCATACAACCACTGATCTGGCCACGGCAGCAGACAACGCGTACCTTGTGATCGAAGCGATCCCCGAAGTGCTCGAAGCCAAACAGCAGTTGTTGCGCCAACTGGATACACTTTGCCCCACCGATACCTTGCTATGCAGCAATACCTCCAGTATCCGCATTGCCGATCTCGCCACTGTAACTGCACGTCCCGAGAACATTCTTGGCACCCATTTTTTCAATCCAGTACACATCATGCCGTTGCTGGAGATCATAATTACGAAACAAACCGACCCAGATGCCTTGCAAAGAATTCAGCAGTTCGCACGGGCCATCGGCAAGGAAAGCATTGTTATTCAAGATTTTCCCGGCTTTGCCACCAGTAGACTGGGGGTTTGTCTGGGTCTGGAAGCAATACGCATGCTGGAACAAGGGGTCGCCAGTGCCAAAGATATCGACAAAGCCATGGCCCTGGGTTATGGCCACCCGATGGGGCCACTGAAGCTAACTGATCTGGTGGGGCTGGATGTACGCCTGCAAATCGCTGATTACCTCAATAATTCCCTAACCGGGACGAACTTCCAAGCCCCGGAATTACTACGACAAATGGTTAAGCAGGGCAAACTGGGCAAAAAAAGTGGCCAGGGATTCTACCACTGGGAGTAATAGTCCCCCAGGATCAACATCACAGGCAACCTCTACCTCCGAAACCACTAGCTGACTACTTCCTGAATTGTGTGGGTAGATTCATGAAACTCAGATTTCAACCGGTATCGGTTAACCGCTATATGTAGTGGTGGGCTGATAAGGAGAACGTGGTAGATGGCTGAGTTTTCCTGCAATCAGGTAGGCGTCAGCAGTGATCTGAAACTACCTGTAAACTGACGGTATAAAAGTAGCGATTTGTCCCCTTCACTCGGATAATGATGCCATGCAGCCGTAATCGCCTCAAATCATAGGTCATCCTGCCCGGTATGTACGCATCCTCCGGAATGCCCAACAGTTGCGCTACATGCTGGCGTAGATTGGCGTTGCAGAATCATTGAGGGAGCAACAGAAACAAACATTGTGAAATCGAACCTTCTCAATATTGACAATCTACAGCCGACACATATAATTAAACATATATTCTTTTTAGGAGTTGGTTATGGGGCAAGTGACGATTTATTTGAAAGAAGACATCGAACAGAAAATGGTTGATGCAGCAAAATCTGCCCATTTATCAAAGAGCAAGTGGATAGCGAGGCTTATCCACGAAAAAGTAGCAAATAAATGGCCGCAATCCGTTGTAGAGCTGGCAGGATCATGGGAAGACTTTCCATCCATTGATGATATTAGGTCTAATGAAGGAAAAGATGCCAATCGTGAGGCATTATAATGTATGTCATTGATACAAATACATTAATATACTTCTTCAAAGGAATGGGGAGCGTTCCTGGCAAGTTTCTTGAGGTATCCCCGAAAGACATAGCTATTCCGTCAGTGGTGTTGTACGAATTAGAGTATGGAATAGCGAAGTCTACTTCCCCACGAAAAAGGCAAGCCCAATTAAAGGGGTTATGCTCCTTGGTTGAGGTTTTGCCATTTGAAGAGGAGGCGGCACGTTTTTCTGCTTCGATCCGAGCCAATCTTGAGAAGAAAGGTACGCCAATTGGTGCTTGTGATGTATTAATTGCGGGTACTGCACTAGCGAGCAAAGGAATATTGGTTACTAACAACACGAAAGAGTTTTCAAGGGTATCCAAATTGAAATTAGAGAACTGGTACAAATAAAATCGGTCGAGTAGACCGGTTCCTCTGATTGCTTAGGCTCGTATTGGTGCTCTCTGTTTCCGGCTGATTTCCCACCGGTGCCACAGTATCCTTGCCATGCCGTCAGTCGGACAGTCTCCTGGCCTTGTATGAATTCAGGTTGACCTGGGTGCACATGAACTCATACTATTCACCACCATGAGGGGGGACGTCAATATTTTCTGTAAATTCAGCCTGGCTGCGGCGGCACTGCTGCTATTCGGTTGCGCCGACGGCCAAAATAACTCGGGCAATCATCTTTCTCCGCCCATCATGGCAGTAACGAACACGCCAGTGACTCAAGCAATCGCAGATAATGCCCACATAGAAAACGTGGATAAGTCATTTATAACCTTGGCACAAAAGCCATCTGAGCCGAATTCGGACACCACGTCATTACTCCCATTCCCGACTACGCCACTCAAACTTGACCAGCAGCAGCCCATCAATCGCGTAGAAACAACACCAGTTATTGCTGACAGCCATCAAGCAATTCATCGAACCGACCTCTGGCAGCGTATTCGTGCCGGATTTGCTCTGCCAGATATGAACTCTCGTTTTGTCACGCTGCAGGAACAATGGCTCAGCAAACGACCCGATTATGTAGCCCGACTTCTACAACGCGCCAAACGTTATCTCCCCTACATTGTCGAACAGGTTGCAGAGCGTGGTATGCCGATGGAAATTGCCTTGCTACCCGCTATTGAAAGCGCCTATCGCCCTGCAGCAACCTCTCGCGCCCGAGCTGCCGGACTCTGGCAATTCATGCCGGCCACGGGCAAACATTTCGGCCTCAAACAGAACTGGTGGCTTGATCAACGCCGGGATCTGGTTGCATCGACCGATGCTGCGCTGAACTACCTCGATTACCTCCAGCAACGCTTTAAGGGTGACTGGGTATTGGCACTAGCGGCCTACAATGCCGGAGAAGCCAATATCGAACGAGCAGTTCGCTATAATCTCAAGCGCCGTCGTGATCCTCATTTCAAAAAATTACGACTGCGTCTGGAAACACGCCAGTATATTCCCAAACTAATCGCCTTCAGGAATATCATCAATACGCCTGAAAATTTTGGCCTGACCCTTCCTCAACTGCCTGATAAATCAAATTATGCTGTGGTACCACTCCCTGATCAGCTTGACTTAGGTATTGCGGCGAAATTACTGGGTATTCCCACAGAAGAGTTGTTGGCAATCAATGGCAGCTATCGTCGCTGGGCCACCCCCCCCGGAAAAGGACATACGCTACTTATTCCTGCCGACAAGGCGGTTGGTTTCCGGCGGGCTTTGGCGAAACTGCCACCAAGCCAACGCATTCGGTGGGCTCACTACCGGGTTCGCCAAGGTGACACACTCGGTGCCATCGCACGCCGATACCGTGTCAACCTATCTTCTATCAAACGGTCGAATAATATCCGTGGCTATCTCATTAACATCGGTCAAAATCTGATGATTCCGCTCTCTGAAGGTGCCACCATACAACTTGCCAGACGAAATACGAATTCGCCACGAAGGAAAAATCGCAATCAGCAACGTCGCAAGCGATCCTTCGTACACCGGGTTCGCAATGGCGACACGCTATGGGGAATCGCTCGACGCTATCGGGTCTACGTTTCGCAATTGCAGTCATGGAATGCCTTGCGCAAGCAGAGTATATTGCACCGCGGACAACCGATTCGCATCTACGCCAGCAATTAATAAGGATGGCGCAAGTGCCGGTTTTGCAGGAGCAACAAACCGGCCGGCTCCTGTTCTCGGACAGCCTAGGGCATTTTCGCACGGAGAATGTGAGCATAGGTCATATGTGAGTATTCGAGTACAAAAATAACGCCGTAGTGGGATAAAAGATGAATACGCTGAATAGTTACCCAAATAATCGAATATTACCCTCAGCTCTTCATCCTGCTTCAACTGCCTGACAGCCATGAACGTTCACGCTATCGTGAAAATGGTGAGTTCCTTGGCCATGACGATCGCATCTTCCCTGCCCTTGATCGTGGCGTAGTACCCTTGCCGAACGCTGATTTCATTGAATCCTATTTTTGTGTATAACGCTTGTGCGATCGTATTGGAACGCCTGACTTCCAAGAAGGCCGTATGTACCGATACAGCTCTGGCCGCTTGCAACAAATCAATCAACATCGCCATACCCAGGCCCTGGCCCTGGACCTCTTTGCGCACACAAAGATTGAGAATATGACACTCATCCGCACCGATACTCATGATACCGTAGGCCAGTAACCACTGCTCACGCTTTAATACATGACATACATGGCCAATATTCAGGCAATCAAGCAACACCCGGGCTCGCCACGGAAAGGCGTGGCAACTGCGTTCGATTGTCAACACTGCGGGCAGATCTTCAACGGACATCCCCTCCAGCCGATCCTGCAAACGTTGTTGCCTCATTCGAGCCGTGCTTCGATGCGCAACGCCAGTTGCAGATCAGACCAGACCTTGCGTTTCTGCAACGGACTACGCAACAGATAGGCTGGATGGTAAGTCACCAATAATGGTGTCCCGGTTTCGGCAAATATATGTTGCCGACCACGTAACTCACTGATGGGATCGGTAGTCTTTAGCAGTGCCTGAGCGGCAAATCGCCCCATAGCCAGAATAATAGCTGGCTGCAACAATCGTAGTTGTTGGTGTAAAAAGGGCAAACACAGTCGACACTCTTCACCCAAAGGGTCACGATTTCCGGGCGGCCGACATTTCAGTACATTGGCTATGTACACTTCCTGACGTGACAAACCCATGGCCATAAGAATGGCATTAAGCAAATGCCCTGCTCTACCGACGAATGGCAGGCCTTCCTTGTCTTCTTGTGCACCGGGGGCTTCACCAACCAGCATCCATCGTGCCCGCCGATCACCCGCACCAAAGACAACATGCCGACGCAGCTTCGCCAAACTACACTGATAGCAATTCAGGACTTCGTTCTGTAGCGTCTCCCAGCCCTGTTGGTCAGGATTGCCGTCACTTTGTGGAGCCGTGACGGGCTGTATAATCTTCTTTTCCGACAGGTGCTTTTCCGACAGGCGCTCTTCCCACAGGGTGACCCCCATCGCTTGCAGGTAAGCCCTTTTTCTTCTGGAAGAAGTGTTTGTCAACATCGAGCCACACAATAATTTTATCGCTCAACCACGGCCTTTTCTAGGCCCCTGCAATGGTCATATTTTCCAGTAACAGGGAGCCACAGCGAATATTACCACGTAAATCCACATCCGATCCGGCTGCCACGATATGCTGATACATGTCACGCAGATTCCCAGCAATGGTAATTTCTTCCACAGGATACTGGATCTCACCGTGCTCAACCCAAAATCCGGCTGCTCCTCTGGAATAATCCCCGGTAATCCCATTAATCCCAAAACCAATCAACTCGGTAACCAGCAAACCACGATCCATCGTTCGCAACAGTCCCTGAAAATCCTCATTTCCTGGTTGCAAGATAATATTCCGAGGCCCACCAGCATGGCCGGTATTCGACATTTTCAACTTGCGCGCCGAATAACTGCTTAAACAATAGCTTCGTAATACTCCATCCGTGACCAGGTCACGATCCCGGGTCGCTACCCCCTCATCATCATAGGCCGCACTACCCATGGCACGCAACAAATGTGGTCGCTCGTAGAGATGAAACCAATCTGCAAAAATCTTCTGACCCAGACAATCCTGCAGAAAAGAAGCTTTGCGGTAGAGGGCGCCTCCACGAATGGCCGACAAAAAGTGGCCAATCAAACTTGATGCCACTGGAGCCTCAAAGAGTACCGCAGCCTGACGGGTGCTCAACTTGCGGGAATCCAGGCGCCGCACTGTGCGTCGAGCTGTCAGAAGGCCCACCTCTGTAGCAGACTGCAGATCCTCAAAGCACCGAGATGCGGTATACCAGTAATCCCGTTGCATCCCGGCAGGGGAGGTGATTTTAGTATTGGAAGTACCCACTACAGCACAGGAGAGACTGTAACGGGTTGCCCGGGTCGAACCGACAAATCCATGAGAATTGGCATATACCCCAACCCCTAAATGGGTCTGCAGGCTTGCTCCTTCAGAATTGACAATGCGATGGTCATGGTCCAATGCTGCAGCCTCACAGTCCAGGCTCTGCTGCAGGGCATACGCTACAGAGATGTCCCGGGGATGAAACAACTCCAGATCGGGTTGTGATGTCGCCATCAACTCCGCGTCCGCCAAACCATTGTCCTCATCAACTGCCGTAAAACGGGCAATATTGCAGGCTGCCTGTAAAGTGCCTGCTACTGCCTCAGCCGAAAAATCCGAGGTACTGGCACTGCCGCTGTTATGGCCGAAGTAGACGGTCAACACCAATGATTTATCACGGGTATGTTCTACGGTTTCGACTTCTCGCATACGCACAGTCGTGACCAGACCCGTACCACGATTGAGCGTTACATCGGCCGCACTGGCCCCAGCAGATGCTGCCTTGTCCAGAACCTGTACGGCCAGTTCCAGCATCTGCTGTTGCCACTGATCAGTAGACTCCTTCATATCATGCGACTGTACAACAGCCTGACTAGCTGGTGATTCCATAACTTCACTTTTCCCTTGGGTGGTTACTGTGTGGTAAAAATAGGCGACTCAAATCTGCACCCCACCTACGGTCAGACTATCAATCTTCAATGTTGGTTGTCCCACCCCAACCGGTACACTCTGACCATCCTTCCCACAGGAGCCAACCCCGGTATCCAGCTCCAGATCATTACCGATCATACTGACCCTTTGCAGTACATCCGGGCCATTGCCAATCAATGTTGCGCCCTTGACCGGGGCTGTGATCTGGCCGTTTTCGATCAGATAGGCCTCACTGGCGGAAAACACAAATTTACCGGATGTGATATCGACCTGCCCACCTCCAAAATTAGCTGCATACAGACCACGTCCCACCGATTTGATGATCTCTTCATGACTCTGGGTACCTGCGAGCATGAAGGTATTGGTCATCCTGGGCATCGGCAGATAAGCATAAGACTCACGTCGGCCATTTCCTGTAGAAACGGCCCCCATTAATTTGGCATTCATGCAATCTTGCATATAAGCAACCAAAATCCCGTCCTCGATCAACACGGTTCGCTGTCCTGGCGTACCTTCGTCATCGATATTCAGGGAACCGCGTCGTGAAGGCAGGGTCGCGTCATCGACAACGGTGATACCGACAGACCCGACTCGTTCCCCGATTCGGCCAGAAAAAGCAGAAGTACCCTTGCGGTTGAAGTCCCCTTCAAGACCATGGCCCACCGCCTCGTGCAACAAAATTCCAGGCCATCCCGGACCCAGAACAACCGTCATATTGCCGGCGGGTGCATCCACGGCTTCCAAATTCACCAATGCCTGGCGCACCGCCTCGCGAGCATAACCCAAGGCCCGCTCCTGTTGCAGAAAATAGTCCATATCACAACGGCTGCCTCCACCACTACCCGCTTGCTCCCTTCGCCCATCCTGTTCCACAATCACACTGACATTGAGCCGAATCAATGGCCGAATATCGGCTGCTAA
>DRJH01000487.1 GCA_011052285.1 Gammaproteobacteria bacterium | reverse complement strand
AAACGAAAGGGGCAAAAGGGGCGCAAAGGACGCAAGGTCACCCAAAGTCTCAAGACCACTCGGGTCACCTTGCTACCGCCACAGGGCGGCAAATACAGCGAAGCAATCGAAGTCACGGCGGTCATGGCCCAGGAGATCAATCCACCTAAATCGGAAGCACCGATCCAGTGGTTGTTGTTGACCAACCGCGAAGTGACTGCCCTGGATGAGGCGGAAAAGATGCTGGACTGGTATTTGTGCCGCTGGCAGATTGAAATCTTTTTTCGCATACTCAAATCTGGCTGCAAGATTGAAGAGCTACAGTTGGAGAAGATCGAACGCCTGGAGCCAGCAGTGATGTTGTATAGGCACTGATTGCCTGGCGTGTTCACTACTTTACCATGATCGGACGAGACTGCCCGGAACTACCGTGCAGCCTGATTCTCGACGAGGAAGAATGGCAAGCCGTTTATCTGGTCGCCAGGCAGCAACCGCCGCCGCAAAAGCCACCGACGATCAACGAAATGCTGCGAATGATTGCCGGGTTTGGCGGATTCCTCAATCGCAAGGGCGATGGCATGCCCGGGTCGCAAACCATCTGGATTGGGTTGCAAAGAAGCAAGGATTTTGTACTTGCGATCAATGCAAAAACCAAGGCCGATTCATTAGGTTATGGGTAACGATGTGGGTTACGATACAGGAACTTGCCAAAGAATCAGGTGGTATGAGTGAACCCTGACGAATAACTGGGAAATGTGAGAAAATAAGTGGGTTTGTGTGCGTTTAAGGGGAGTTTCAGAATCTTAAGACTGACCGCTACTTCTTGAATTCATAGAAAATAGCGTTTATGCTTCCTATGCTCTAGATCATCTTCGGGCAGACCATCCAGCACCTCTGCTCGTCGCATGCCCGCAAATTAATTTCCTCTGCCAAAGATCCATCCCATAACAGAAATCCCAAGGACTGAATCATGGCTTCAGCAAATTTTTCAGACGGGAAGATACCGTAGTTCGAGACAGATGCCATGATGAGAAAACCCACTGGCCTGAAATATCACCGATTTTTGATTAGCCTGATGGCTATCACTTCACTATTGATCTGGTCCCTGGTCCAGGCTGGAAAACTGCCTCCGCCACCGGCCCATAAAAGCAGAAGCAGACAACCGGTCCGTACTCAGCCCGCTGTCCAACGTCATCCTGTAAACCACAAAGTCGCTAATAAAACAGGGCAGGGAATAAAAAACCGGGGAAACCCCCTCCCTCGAAGCAATTTGCACATAAGAAAGCGCCCCCCCAGCCCGGGCAGCAAAATGACCCGCATCCCCCCTACACGGCTCGACCGCTCAAGAATCGGTCATAAAACTCCTGTTATGGGGGGGATAAAACGACCGTCGGCTCCTGTCCGCCGCCCCCGCATCGGATTACAATCTCGACCACTGGTCAGTACCAATCCCTCGTCAACACCCAACAAGGGAATGGGTAAAACGGGTATCCCGGTTAGCAGAAAGCCTGCTACAGCCACCAGACAACCCTTCATTAGCTCCCTGCGGCCGCTGCCGACCATTCAGACACGAACTGCTCACAAGCTGCCGATTCTGTTTAATCGCCCACAAAAGCCTGGCCGGACCGACCAACATCGATCTGCCTTTTTGCCTGGACCGATGCCTTCCGGCAACAGAATCGGTGCGCACATGCCCCCAGGCACAAAAACTATTGGTATCGGCCATGCCATCAAACCAAAGGGAGCAACGAAAAACCCAACGAAAAGCCTGTTTGGTGCCGCATGGCGAAACCGGCGCAAGCTATCCAGTACAACCCAAAAAACATCCTCTGATGGCACGCGACAAGCCAACAAGTCCGGAAAGGAAGCCGCAGGAACCGCGAAATCAGGCGGCAAGAAGAAAGCCTTTTCCTTGGCAGGATTGAACCAAAAGACCGCTGGAATTACCGGAAAAATGGCTGGCACCAAAGCAAAGCAAACTTCTGACCAGGTTGGGGAAACCGGTACCAGGGAGGTGTTGCCCGGCCAATCCGCCAGTGATTCGACACGTTTGATCCCGAATAAACGCAAGTATGCCACCTATAAAGAGTGGAAGGCTGCCCTGCAGGAAAACCTGAAACAACAAATGATTCAGGCGACACGTGAAGCGTTTGGGATTCCCGACAATGCGGAATTGAAATCACCCAAAGATATCGTGGATTTTGTGGAGAAAGGCCAACAGATTGGAGTCAAGTTCAGTCCTGCTGACTGGCGGGCTTATGGCCGCGGCGATGGCGACAAGGTGCTGGGAGATTATGTGCGTAAAGATTTTGGGATAGCCGATAATGCCGGGAAGGACCTGTCGACGAAAGATCTGTTAGATGCCATCGCTACCGCACAGGGTATCGGTGTCGAGAGTATCACCAAAGGATTTATAGACGATTATCTGGCCAGCAAAGCTGGCTCCATGAGTGTCGTGGATTTTATCAACAAGTACAAGTATGGTGGAAATGCTGGCAACCGCTCGGCTGCGGGTGGTCGACCCGGCAGCTCACGATCCTCCGCTTCGGGAACAGGATCCGGCCATGGCATCAACGCTGTCACCAGGCCGGATACACCTGGGGTTGTTGCCAGCAACGGTCATTCTGCTCCCGGACATGCCGAATCGGGCAATGGCTTGACGGCTGCCAGCACCGCTTCCGCAGGCTCCGAAACCAGTCCCTCGGGCGATACAGCAAATTTGGGCCAAGGTGGGCAAAGCAGCAGTGCCCTGATCGGTGATAACAGCACCAGAAACACTACACCGGATGCGGACGTAATCGATATTGACTGGGATTCTCAACAGTCTGACACGGAGCACAGCCAGGGAGGCACCATCGGACAAGCTGCCGGCGGGACAGGAAATGATTCCAGCCAAGCAGGCCTGTCCGGACCTTTTGCCGAGGATGCCACCAGTATTATGGAGAACAATGCAGGCAATGGAGCAGGGGTTATCACGGTACAGTCAATTGGTAGCAACGAGCTGCCCGATACCCTGGAGGCAGGTATCGTCACTTCAGAAAATGAAATAGATTCCGGCAAAGGCTATGTAGACCAAAATGCTGGAGTCAGCGGAACCGGAGTTGGCTCGGGAATGAGCGGGCCGTCCTTCAATGCCGGCAGTAACGAGAGTGACAGTAGTCAAAATGCTAGCAATGACGACGGCACCGAAGACAACAGCAGCGACGATAGCAGTAGTAACGAGAGTGACAGTAGTAGCGGCGATAGCAGTAGTAGCAGCGACGGCAGTAGCAGCGATAGCAGTAGCAGCGATAGCAGTAGCAGCGACGGCAGTAGCAGCAGCGATTCAGCGGATTCATCCGACGAGGGTATGCCGGATCCTCTGGCAGATGAACAGAACAGCGGGCCGATCGATCCCGAAGGTTGGCAGGCTCGCCATGATCAAAGCACTTCCGTGGGCCAACCGGGTGACGCGACCAACACGCCGGTTAATGCCAGCATGCTTGCTCCCGTCGCTCCCGACCAGCTGATGCGCCGGGGTGTCGATGAGGTGATTCATACGACCAATGGCAGTAGCACCGGTGAATCACCCGTGCCGGTTACTGAAGAGAGCTTTCCTTCCTCTCATGACAGAACATCCATCGAACTGCCGTCGAACAGTGGTCAGATAGAAGCAACCGACTCCATCCTGTCTGGACAGGGCCATCCACGGGATAACCCGGGTGTTACCGGCGATCCACATGCAGACAACGAGTAAAGATTTCGGATCTACGCTCAATCCTGCGAAATACTTGCCTCCTAGAATTTATCCCGCAGCGAGTAATACAGCATGGCCAGCGCCAGCAGGGGCAGACGGACCACCGGGTAACCGCTTGGCCGGGATGTTGGCCAGCAGATCATAGCGACTTGCTGTGCCATCGATGGCTTCTGCCATGACGAACCCGGCGAAGGTTCCCATGCCCAAACCCTCCCTACTATAGCCGCCAGCGGTCAGAATATTGGGGGCAATACGATCGAAATTCGGCAGGCGGCTACAGGTAATGCCCAGGGTTCCACCCCAGCCGTAGTCGATCCCGATCTTTTCGAGTTGTGGGTAAATCCGCAACATCGGCTTGCGGACAAAAGCCTTGATGTCTGATGGAAACCGGTAGGAATAATTCTCACCGCCGCCAAACAGCAGGCGCCGGTCGGCCGATAAACGAAAATAGTTGATGACAAAATTTGCATCTGCCACCGGTTCCATTGTCAGAAGTTATGTCAGCAAAGTGCGGCCCAAACGTCCGGCTGCCTTCCTGACCCTGCACTTCGCTGCCGGTGAAACCGGCGTCCTTCCAGTGGACCTGGCCCAAAAAGCTCAACCGGCTGCAGGTGCAGCAACTGTTCCGATTGCCGTTTATCAAAGAGCGAGGCAATGTGATCTTCCTTGGAGGTGTCGGACTGGGCAAGACCCATCTGGCGACAGCTTTGGGCTACGAAGCCTGTCTGCAGGGCTATTCGGTACTGTTTACTACGACCGTAGAAGCGATCAATACACTGACGGCGGCATAGCAAACGGGACAACTACAAACCACGCTCAACAAGTATCTGCGCCCGACACTAATGGTAATGGACTTATGTTGAGAGTTCAGTAATGTGGAGTTGGATCTGGTAATGGCACAAAAAGAAGGACTTAGGGTCAATTTACTCCATATTACAGAAGTCGTTGAGCTACAGAGATTCCAACCAAGTCAAGATGGATGCATCGGCCCGCCAAGCCCCAGGCATTTGCGGGCACTCGTAAAGAGGTTGGGCCTTGTTGATGGCGTCACGTTTCATCTCCAAGTCGATGGTGGCATAACGATTGGTCGTATTAATACTCAGAGGTAATGATGAAAAGCGCGCATGCGCTTGCGGAAAGAGTATTTTTAACACGGGAACCTCCGGTTTGAGTTGCCAATATTGGCGCTGTTCCAGTGTTTATTAATGTGGAGAAAAAAGGAATAATATCTATGTATCTCTTTAGCTTACCTTGAATACTCCACATTACTGAACTCTCAACGTAAGTCCATTAATATGGAGCTCCACATTAATGCCCGTTTTCTGCCTTGCTCATTGTTACTACTGATTGCATAAGGCCACTCTCTACTAAATGGTAAGTGTCCGCTAGACGCCCAAAAATACAAGTTGTGCCTGCTTGGATACAGCATTTCAAAGACAGTTACATTATTGAAGTGGGGAGTAAAAAATCTCATTAAATCTTCCTTATTCTTAAATTCATATTCATGCTCATCAAGTGATTTAGTGCCGTCCTGTTTTTCAACAATAGTGTAACCACTAAGAATTCCATCTTCTGTTAATCTATCTTTTATGTCTTTAAGGATTTTACCAATCTCTTCTTCAGTAAAGTGTTCTATCGCGGCATCCCAAACTATATTTTCAAACTTTCCTTGAGACATATCAGTACGAATGTCAGCCAACACAAAATCGATATTAGACGCCTTGTTCTTTTTATTTGCTGTCGCTATTGCATTTGGATCAAAATCGCATGCAACTATTTATTTTGAGCGAAGGCTATAAAAATTTTTTGCATTGAACCCATCACCACAGGATAACTCAAGCAACGAACCTCTTTTTAAAGCCAAACTTCCAAACTGAAGTTTCACCGTTTTT
>DRJH01000486.1 GCA_011052285.1 Gammaproteobacteria bacterium | reverse complement strand
GCAATGCCCAGCGGCAGGCTGATCAAATACACCAGCAGCGTGGTCCAGACCCCCAGTGAAATCGATACCGGCAGCTTGTCCAGTACCAGGTCGGTCACCTTGCGATCACGAAAAAAGCTTTCCCCAAAATCAAACTTCACATAGTTCTTGAGCATGTCAAAGAAGCGGACATATAGCGGCTTATCAAAGCCGAAGCGTTTTTCCAGTTCCTTGATAAAAGCCGGGTCCAATCCCTGGGCACCACGGTATTTACTGGGCTGTGTGGCGGTAACGGGCTTGTTCTGCTGCAGGGTGGCGGTACCACCACTTTGGGTTACACGCTGGGTGATGGCCGCACCCTGGCCGGTCAGCTGGGCGATAATCTGTTCCACCGGCCCACCTGGAGCGATCTGGATGACCACAAAATTGATCACCATGATCGCCAGTAAAGTGGGAATGATGAGCAGCAGGCGTCGCAGAATATAGCTGCCCATTATCCGTGCTCCCGTCGTCGATAATACCACCACAACCAGCCGCCGGCCAGTAGCACAAACAGTAACCCCCACCAAGGCCTGGTGCTGGTTTTTGGTGTAGAACCAGTGGACTTACCCAAGCCCGGATCACCGGCCCGACGTGCTGCAAGATTGGTGGCTTTCACCGTATCATACCACCAGCGATTGACCATGACACCGACCTTAACCGGAACCGGAGGACGACTGAACTTATCCCAGTACAAAACCCGATCGGCGGCGATGTGCCAGTTGGGAATGACATAGAAACTCCACAATAGAACCCGGTCCAGTGCCCGGGTATAGGCCACCAGCTGTTTGCGATCCGGCGCCGCAATAATGCCGTCGACCAACTGATCCACAACCGGATCATGAATCCCTGCCAGATTACGACTGCCTGGTTGTTTAGCCGCCGCACTGGTCCAGTCGCTACGTTGTTCATTACCCGGGTTCTCCGACTGTCCCCAAACGGTAATCAACATGTCATAATCAAAGCTGCGCAACCGGTTGATGTATTGGCTCTGATCAACAAGACGCACCCGGGCCTCAATACCCAGTCGCTTCAAATTCCGGGTAAACGGCAACACAATACGCTCGAAGGCCTGTGCCACCAGCAGAATCTCAAAACGAAAAGGCCTGCCGGTACGGGTATTCACAAGCTGCATATTCCGCACCTGCCAACCGGCCTGACGCAGCAGGTCCCGGGCCTTCAGAAGATTCTGTCGTGGCCAGCCACTGCCGTTGGTCACTGGTGGCTGGAATTTGGTGGTAAAGACTCGCTGGGGTATTTTGCCCCGAAATGATCTGAGAATCGTTAGCTCCTGGCCACTTGGTAAATCACGCGATGCCATTTTTGAATTGGAAAAATAGCTTGATGTACGTGTATAGCCATTGAAAAACAGGTTGCGGTTGGTCCATTCAAAATCAAAGGCATAGCCGAGTGCTTCACGAACACGTGGGTCCTGAAACAAACTACGGCGGGTATTAAATACAAATCCTTGCATACCCGTTGGTAGTTGGTGCGGAACACGCTCTTTATTTAGCCAGCCTTTTTTGACTGCGGCCACATCATAATCCAGTGCCCAGGCCTTGGCCTGATTCTCCTGTCGAAAATCAATATCACCCGACTTCAGGGCCAAACGAATGGCCACAGCATCACGATAGTACACGGTGCGGATACGGTCAAAGTTATACAGCCCCTTATTGACCGGCAAGTCCTTGCCCCAGTAGTCTTTGACCCGCTCCTGGACCACGTAGCGACCAGCCTCGAAGGAAGTCACCCGATAAGGGCCACTGCCCAAAGGCGGCTTGAGTGTGGTTTTGCTGAAGTCTCGGCTGGCCCAATAGTGCTTGGGAAGAACCGGAATCTGGCCGACGATAATCGGTAATTCGCGGTTATTTTTTTCGCTAAAACGAAAGCGTACCCGGCGTGGCCCGAGTTTTTCCACTTTGGAGACGCTGCGATAATAAAACCGGTACTGCGGCAGACCCTTGGTAGTCAGAATTTTGAATGACCAGATCACATCATCGGCTGTTATGGGCTGACCGTCATACCAGCGTGCTTCAGGGCGCAGGGTAAAGATCACCCAGGAGCGGTCATCCGGCCAGTCGATACTTTCTGCGATCAGCCCGTAGGCGGTGAAGGGTTCATCACGGCTCTCAGTTAGCAAGGTCTCAATGGAGCCGGTACTGATGGCATTGCCTTTGGGTATGTAGGGATGAAAACTGTCAAATGTACCCTCCGCAGCGAGGCGCAGTGTGCCGCCCTTCGGTGCTTTTGGATTGACATAGGCAAAGTTCGCAAAATCAGCCGGGTACTTCGGATTTCCGTACATGGCAATGGCATGGGCGTGATGCACAGCCGCGGTGCTGATGTTCGAGAACAACAATACTGCCAGTCCCAGCGACAAAGTCACGAACAGTTGTCGGGGGAGAACACAAAGCCGTTTGCTGAATGATAAGCCCATAACTACGGTTTACCGGGAAGAAGGCAGCGAGTCAAGCCATGCTCGCTAAATGCTGAAAAAAAATCTGACTATACGTCGTATATCCTCCAGAAAATACTCGCACGACATCCCCACTCACGGTATCCTGACACGTCTTACAATCTACCCTCAAGACACCAGGAGGCTGTCCGAGAATAGGAACCGTAGCGAGGGGAAGCTGCTTTGAGGCAGATTTCTTCATGATTTGAGGCGAATACTGGTTGTATTTAACGAGAATCAGGGGGAAATCTGGCCAAAGTCAGCTTTTCCGCAGTAGGTTCTCTATTCTCGG
>DRJH01000485.1 GCA_011052285.1 Gammaproteobacteria bacterium | reverse complement strand
GCCACCGCCATCGCCCTGTTCGGCTTTGAATCCGGTGCCGCCCTGGCTACGGTCGTCGGCGTGTTGATTGAAGTGCCAGTCATGCTGCTTGCGGTGCGAGTCGTCAAGGCCAGTCGCCACTGGTACGAACAGCGCCCCGGCGTGGTCCCTTACGAACAATGCTGCCCCACGGATGTGCATCTGCACAACCATTGAGGCTGGCATCCATTCCCGCACAAGGCCGTATTAGCGCACTGTGCGGGAAATTTACGTTAGAGATAGCCTAACCTGGATAAACCACAAGACTCTGTTCAGTACCCCCTTGAGGGGTATAAGTACCTTCACGAAATAATTTTCTGCAAAACGCACAGAAAATCATTTCTAAGGTACTAAAGAAGCCATGTTGTAAAAATATATTTACTATTTGCACCTCATCACTGATATCCGTTTTGCTTTATTCGTTCTTCAACAGGCGGAAACAATGCCGACAGAATCATAATGACTGCCAAAACAAAGAATGAAATCCCTGCCCAGTTGGCAGTACCGGGGAATATCGATGAGACCACTAGATAAGGTTGGGTGACGCTCCATACTAAAGCGAGAATCACACCTATGCCCAGCGCCACCTGGAGCAATCGCACTTTGCGAAAATCTCCGGACAACGGTGCCAACCTTCGGCTGCCGTTGCGTAGCCCTTGCACCAGGCGAATCAACTGCCACAGCGAAATCAGCACAAGCATGCCGATGAGCACCCGCAAGGCGATTATTGCATAGGTGATCCTGCCCATTTTTACCGAGTCGAAACCGCTCCACCTGGCCCAGTCATTGAGCACCTGAGCCATGAGCGGCCAGCTATGCTGGCTGTTGGTCAAGATGACGATGCCGTCGCCAGATTCAGGGACGGCGTGAAAATGGGCCATCCATCCATGCCCCTGTCCCCCATGCCACACCGCCCGTCGACCGTCGGGAAGGTTCTCTATGAAATGCCCGAACCCATACGAGTCGGCGACAAAGCCGAAGATACCGGGAATATCCACCTGCGGAGTATGGAGCTTGCGAATACCTTTGCGTCCAAGCACCGCATGATCCGAATAGTAGGAACCCGTCATCCCGGCAGCGACAAACCGGGCGATATCTTCCACGGGTGCAAACAATCCACCGGAAGCCTTCGCCGGATACACATACATCGGCACCGGCGCACCTTGCAGATCATAGCCAGTAGGAATTGCAGGAAACAACGCATCATTCCAGGAAAAACCGGAATGAGTCATCCCAAGCGGGGTCAGCACCTCATCCGTCATGTACTCTGCGAAATCCCGACCGGTCACCTCTTCGATCAGCAGTTCAAGCAAATTGAAACCGGTGTTGGAATACAAAAAACCAGAACCCGGTTCGCGGATAAGTTGGGCCTCATGCAACAGAGTTTCCCGTAAAGATGGCATATCGCTTTGCGGTGAATATTCCATGCCGATGGTCCCCAGCGGCATACCGGCATTGTGGCTCAGCAGTCTTCGTACGGTGACTTTTTGCCATGAGTATCCCGACTCCGGCGGCTTCCAGTTTCCCAGATACTGCTGCACAGGCGCATCAAGATCGACCCGACCTTGCTCGACCAACCTGATAACACCCCAGGCGGTTACCGACTTGGAGATCGACTCCACCCGATAGATGGAATCAACCGTCATCTTGCGATTGTGCTCGAGATCAGCGTACCCGTAGGCGCTGGACCACACCACTTCGCCGCCACGGACAAGCGCCACACTCACCCCTGGGACACCATACTGTTTCATCAACCTGGGAATGCGCCCATCAAGATAGTGAGAGAAAACATCGACTGAATCCCAGGTTTCAAACGACTGCCGAGAGCAGCCGGCGCCGACAAACAGGATCAACAGGGAAAATGCCGGCACAACCGCCCACCTGAAACCCCGTAAAACTATATTTCCCCGGAAACGCCCGGCTGTCCCCTCATCGGCACGCTTTCTCACAAACACACCCGAGTACGATCTCATTATCGTTCCCCCCGCTTAATTCGGCACAACGTTCCGATTCAGCGGCAGCGAGATATCGTTCGCTGCAACCGATTTGCGAAACGATGTATTCTCCTCCGATCGGGTTCGGCTATTGCGCGAACTCATAAGTGAGTCTCGTGATGCGACCACGCCAGTAGGGCTTCGGCCCATCAGGAAGTATCCACGCGACTTCGCCCTCGATAGGAATGCGCATCCCGTAACGTAGCTCGTAATGGCGCCATCGACCCTCCCACGGCGTCGGGATTACTGCACCCGCAACAGTGCGTCCGCGCGCCTCAGCATAGACTGACTCGATCAGACCGTTTTCATGAAAGCGACATAACATGCTCACCGTGGTTTCGCCGTCCTTCAGCGTCGCCTTGGCAGAGGAATCATCTACCGCTTCCCATTGCACGCCCTGGCTTGGCAGCAGCGCCGTCGGATACCAGGCGGCTTCGGCAAAAAACCGCATCAGCTCCCCCTCCGCCATCGCAGGCGTACCGCGCAGATTCACCAGCGAAATCAGTCCGAACAACGATGCATGAAGAATCCCTTCACCAGCGATGTAGGCATCATGCACGCGCACTGCCAAACCAGGCATCATGGTAATACGCCCATCCCAGCAAAAACCCGGCCTATGGGTGATTACCCGCTGAGTCGAAATGAACGGCCTCCATTTTTCACTGGTCTCGCTCATATTGAAAGTACCAGCCTGCTCCATGCTGACGGCCAAAACCATGGGTTGCCCATCCTTAAGTACGGCATGAAAGTACCTCTGAACAGGCGCAGGCAAACCAATCAATTCATTCGTGCTATAGGTTTTTTGCCCGATGAAACGCCGTGCGGTCTCCAGCTTGGCATCCATCTCTTTTGTCACAGATTGCCAACGATGGTATCCGTATACGAGTGCAATAGAAATGATTACCGCCACCCCAATCATTATCCACAGAATGATCTTCCACATCGCGGATCCCTCTTCTGGCTTTGAGTATAAAAAGAATAAAAGCCCTTCCCTCAATAATCAATGTCTTTAAACAACTGAGTGGCACCATTTTTCGCCTTGATCGCAACGAATCCTGATATATTGCTTGAATATTTCTCTTCTTTACGTCCCCTTTTCAGCCAATTCTTGTCCACAAGCTAAGGCCTCGCATCACCGGCAAAATAAAGTTGCAGAGCGAGGTACGAGCGGCGCAGCTTTATTTTGCCGAGTGCATGCGTTTGTTAGCCCTTCTATGCTTCAACTGTGAACTCATTTGCAATAAGTTCTGCTTGTTTCAGCACCGTTTCTGTGGCTAGTTTTTGCATGTCGGGCGGATAGCCATATTGCCTGAGTGTGCGCTTGATAATGACTTTCAACTTAGCTCGTACACTCTCTTTTATAGTCCAATCTATTGAGGCGTTTTGCTTAACTCGCTCTGTAAGCACAACTGCCAGTTCTCGCAATTTATCATGCTGCATCAATT
>DRJH01000484.1 GCA_011052285.1 Gammaproteobacteria bacterium | reverse complement strand
GGGCCAACGTATAGCCAAGATGGGTAGTAGCGGGAGTAATCGAACACAGCTGCATTTTGAGGTGCGTCGTCAGGGCAAGCCTGTCGATCCTCTACGTTTATTGCCTCGTCGTCGCTGAAAGTGATTTCCCCTGGAATTCGGGATTACATGAAGTATCGAGTGGAATCATATAATAAATAATCGTAACTCTTGAATAACAAAATCGTAAGTGCTTGATTTTGCTATTCTCGGATTGGGAGCCGCAAAGCGGGGTGAGACGCTATTCAGCGTATTCATCTTTTGTCCCATTACGGCGTGTGTTCGTACTCGAATGGTCTTATAGGACCTATATGCTCACATTCTCCGTGCGAAAATGCCTCGCACTGAAGCAAAATCTAAACACGCTGAATCGTTACAAATAATCTACAAATAATTCTAAAGTCCCTGGTTCTGTTGCCGATAACGGGGTTGAGGCGTCTGTGTGAGTGGCGCCCGAGGAGTGAGGAAAATGGATCATAGTCTTGCAATTAAACAAAAGTCACAGCTAGAGCCTCGAAGCGCCGTACCATCATCGGCGGTGGTAGTTCCATCCAACGAGAATGCGCCGGATGGAGATGAGAAAGTGCGGGGTAATTTCGTTGATGCCACCCGTATGTATTTACGTGAAATAGGTTATTACTCTCTTTTGTCGGCAAAGGAGGAGGTTTTTTATGGACGACTCAGCCAACGAGGTGATGCTGCTGCCCGACACAAGATGATCGAAAGTAATTTACGCCTGGTGGTGAAAATTGCCCGTAGATATATCAATCGGGGACTGGCATTCCTTGATTTGATCGAAGAAGGTAATCTGGGGCTGATTCGGGCAGTGGAAAAATTTGATCCGGAACGTGGGTTTCGATTTTCGACCTACGCTACGTGGTGGATTCGTCAGACCATTGAACGCTCAATCATGAATCAGGCGAGGACAATCCGCTTGCCGGTGCATGTCGTCAAGGAACTTAATAGTTATCGTAATGCGACCAAGGTGTTGGCTCAGCAACTCAATGGTAAGCCCGCTGAGCAGGATATCGCAGCACACTTGAATGTGCCGGTGGAAACCGTACGCCGCACCCTGGGGTTGAATGAATACATTGCTTCAGTGGATGCACCAATTGAAGGGGAAAAGTCACATAATCTCCTGAATTATATTGTCGATTCCAATACATCTGATCCATCTGATCTGGTCCAGGAGCAGAAATTACCGGGTCTTGTGCGGGAGTGGCTGTCACAGCTTCCTCACAAACAGAGTGAGGTCATGGAAAGACGATTTGGTCTAAACGGCAGAAAAATCTCCACCCTGGAACAAGTGGGTAGGGACGTTGGCGTGACTCGAGAACGGGTACGTCAGATTCAGGTTGAGGCATTAGCCAAGCTTCGTCAACTTCTCGAAGGCAGAGGCTTTACGCTACAGACCCTGATTTGACAGTTCCTGCCCTTCGTTGGAAGGTGGTTGCCTGTCGGGGTAGCCAGTATGCCGTGGCTCGCGATTATTCTGCTGTTGGGTAGAGGATGGCCAGAATATTTCGACCTTCGTTGACGAGAATGTTGTAGGTGCGACATGCTGCTGGAGTATCCATCACTTCGAGACCAATCCCGGCATTGAGAAATTTGTGACGAACTTCCATGCTCGGGAAAACCAACGTGCCGCCGGTACCCAGCAATACGATTTCTGCCTGCTGTGCAATAATACTGTGGGCAGTATTTTGGTTGAATTCACTGTACAGCGTCAGTTCAATAGCGGTTACAATCCTGCCGTCGTGGAGCACCATGGGCAGTTTGTGGTAGCTTTCGTTCAGCCTAATTGCAGTATCAGTATAGGATTTAATACGGTTTCGGTTTTTTTCTTCGGCAAATTTCATCAGAATGCGTGCTTGCAATAGATGCGGCGTTTGGGCGAATGACCTGGGAGGCTGTCCGAGAATAGGAGCTGACCGGTTTGTTCAGAGTTTGACAGTTCAGTTCTGGATCAGTATCTTGCTGCGTCGTTGAGGATTGTATGACTATTGTAAACAAAGTGGCAGCATCGAATTGGGAAATTTTCAGGGAACTATTGTGAAACCAGTGACAACAGGAATTATTGGACTCGGGACCGTCGGCTGTGGAACCGTCAATGTACTACACCGAAATGTTGATGAAATTAGCCGTAGAGCAGGGCGAAGAATTGTTGTCGGTGCTGCTGCGGTCCGTGACCGTAACCGAGCACGTGACTGCCCCATGCAGGGAATTCAGATAACGACTGACCCGGTGGACATTGTTACAGACCCGAAGATTGACATCGTGGTTGAATTAATGGGTGGTGAGGAGCCTGCTCGCCAGCTCATCTTGCAAGCTATCGCCAATGGCAAGCATGTGATCACAGCCAACAAGGCACTGATCGCTCTTCACGGCAACGAGATTTTCCGCGCTGCACATAATCAAGGCGTTACCGTGGCGTTTGAGGCGGCGGTCGGTGGTGGTATTCCCATCATCAAGGTGCTGCGTGAAGGGCTTGCAGCGAATCGAATCAACTGGTTGGCCGGAATTATCAATGGGACTACTAACTTCATTCTGACTGACATGCGGGAAAATGGTAATGAATTTGCCGAAGGATTGAGATTGGCACAGCAACTTGGTTATGCGGAGGCTGATCCGGGTTTCGATATCGACGGAATTGATGCGGCCCATAAATTGACCATACTGGCTTCCATAGCCTTTGGTATCCCCTTGAATTTTCAGCAAACCTATGTGGAAGGGATCCGCGATATTACATGTAACGATGTGTTGTATGCTGAGGAACTTGGCTATCGCATCAAGCATCTCGGTGTTGCCAGACGGACAGACCAGGGTGTGGAACTTAGGGTACACCCTTGTTTGTTACCTGCAAGCCGATTGATGGCCAGTGTCAATGGTGTCATGAATGCCATTGTTGTGGAAGGTGATGCGGTGGGTCATACCTTGCATTATGGTGTAGGTGCTGGAGCAGAAGCGACGGCATCTGCAGTGGTCGCCGATCTGGTCGATGTGGTCAGGGCACTAACTTCAGATCCAGGCAATCGTGTGCCCCATTTGGCCTTTCAAGCCGATGCGATAAAAAACCTGCCCATAGTACCGATGTCCGAGGTGGAATGTGCTTTCTATCTGCGTTTGCAGGTCACCGATCAATCCGGCGTGCTGGCTGATGTGACGCGTATTCTTGGTGATGAGAACATTAGCATTAAGTCCATTATTCAAAAAAGCAAGACTGCCGGTTCGGCAACTGTACCCATTATTATTTTGACATACCCAACTCGTGAACGGTCCATGGATCGTGCCCTGGATTTATTACAGGCATTGAGGACCATCTCTGGCAGCATCATGCGGATTCGCGTTGAAGTGCTCAGATAAACAGCATTATTAGCAGGAATAACACATGAATACACGATATACCGGATTGATCAACCGATATCGGGATTGGCTGCCGGTGGCTGAGGATATGCGAGTAATTACTTTAGGTGAAGGAAATACTCCATTGATAAGACTTCAAAATATTCCTGAGATAATGGAAAAATCCATTACTTTTTATGTTAAATATGAGGGCTTGAATCCCACCGGATCGTTCAAAGATCGTGGCATGACTATGGCTGTTACCATGGCCGTCAATACTGGTAGCCGAGCCATCATTTGTGCCTCAACGGGCAATACTTCGGCAGCAGCAGCTGCCTACGCCGCACGTGCGGGGATCAAGGCTTTTGTTTTGATTCCCGATGGCAAAATTGCTTTGGGGAAACTGGCGCAAGCGAGTATGCATGGTGCCAGGGTTATCCAGATTCAAGGTAATTTTGATGATGGTATGGAGCTGGTCAAGCAACTGGCACATGAGGCACCGGTGACACTGGTTAACTCAGTTAATCCGTATCGTCTGCAGGGCCAGAAGACGGCAGCTTTCGAAATTGTTGATGCCTTGGGGCGGGCTCCGGACTACCATTGCTTACCCGTTGGTAATGCTGGAAATATCTCTGCTTACTGGATGGGATACTGTGAGTATCACAAGCATGGCAGTGCTAATAGCTTGCCACATATGTTGGGTTATCAAGCAACGGGTGCAGCTCCATTTTTGCGTGGTGGGCCGATACAGAATCCGGAAACAGTTGCGACCGCAATCCGGATTGGTAATCCCCAGTCCTGGGAATTGGCCTGGAGGGCCAGTAATGAATCCGACGGCTGGTTTGACGAATTTACAGATGCTCAGATTATTGCCACCCAGAAAAAACTGGCCACCTGTGAAGGGGTGTTTTGTGAACCTGCATCGGCAATTTCTGTTGCAGGTGCCTTGATAGATATTCAAACGGGAAAAATCCCATCGGGTTCAACCGTTGTTTGTACGCTCACCGGCCATGGCCTTAAAGACCCTGATACCGCGATTCACCAAAGTACAACACCGGTTAGCGTGTCCGCCACTATGGATGCCGTACGTACAGTCATCGAAGGAGATTTATAGTGCTACCGCCTCATCAGGAAGCAGATGCCAAGCGCAGACACTTGCGGTAAAATCGCACTATTTCCTAGGGGGCTGTCCGAGAACAGAGGCAATCGGTTGTTGCACCAGCAGGACAAAAATACACATCGGAGAGGTGGCTGAGTGGTCGAAAGCGGCGGTCTTGAAAACCGTTGAGGCGAGAGCCTCCGGGGGTTCGAATCCCTCCCTCTCCGCCAATCAAAAAAGAAAAAAAAGGGGTCAGAGCCCTTTAATGTCAGTAAATTATTGATTAATATACACTAAATATAGAAAAAGGGCTCTGACCCCTTTTTTTTAGCGGGTTAGAAGAAATTGGTGATATCAATACCGAATTTCTCCGGGTCTACCCAATTCTTTATTTTCTCAGCCGTGGTCTTTGATAGGTCGAGCTGCTGGGGCCTTACATAGCCATTTTGCTTGATGCTGTAAATAATTTGAACAATTGGAGAGAGTAGGTCATCCTGACTTTGATCAATGACGATGGCCAGTTTGCCGGAATTGAGTTCGACCAAACTACCGACCGGATAGATACCAAGACTGCGGATGAATTTGTGCACCAGCCCGGCTTCGAAGTGATGATCGCTCCATTCCAGGAGTTTTTTCAACACCAGAGAAGGTTCCCAGGCATTTTTATAACAGCGTACAGAGGCAAGTGCATCATAGACATCGACAATGGTGGACATCTTGCCATAGATGGAGATTTCATCACCCTTTAGGCCAAGAGGGTAACCGCTGCCATCTACTCGCTCATGATGTTGTGCGGCGACGTCGAGGCCACATTGTGCAATAGCCGGATTATTTTCGAGTATCTCTCTGCTGTATACGACATGCTTGCGCATAATCACAAACTCCGGATCTGTCAGCCGGCCGGGTTTACAAAGCACCTCATTGGGCACCAGCATTTTACCGATATCATGCAACATACTGCCTTCGGCAATCTTCTGTACGGTTTCCTTGTCAAATTCCATGGCTCGACAAAAATTGACCATCAGCCCGCATACACTCACCGAGTGCTGGAAAGTATAGTGATCTTTGTCCTTTATCCGTGTCAGACTGATTAATGCGTGCTTGTTACGAAATACTGAATCGACCAGTTTGCTGGAAACCTCACTCACTGAGGCAACATCAACATTTCGATTTACCCGGACATTTTCCAGGACTCCGGTAATAATTTTATTGGCTTCACGAACAACAGCATGTGCCCGCTCTTTTTCTTCGGCAACCGTCAGTTGATCCTGTTGTGGTGCGATATTGCTGACCAGGGCTTGCTCTTTGGCGTCAATTGCCTGGCGTACTGATGAGGCGGCTTGGCCTGTAGTAATATCAGTTCCTTTGCTGGTGTCAATATAGACCTGTTGCAAACCTGATTTTCTGATTTTACTCAATGTTGCAGAATCTTTGATCGCAAACTGGTTCTTGAGGAAATTATGGGATAACCAGTTGGCATCCAGATCGTGGATGTACATACCAGTCGTCAGATCGGCGATTTTAATTTTTTTAATCATAGGCCTGTGCTTATGCTACTACAGCAATAGTGTTCAGAAATAAACAGTTGTGTAGCTATTCCTGTAACACAAGTAATCGTCGATGTCGATCCTTAAGATCAGGTGCTATTCAAGAGCAACGCACCCCGCTTCGCGGCCCCCAATCCGAGAATAATAAAATCAATCACTTACGATTTTGTTATTCAAGAGTCCAGGGGCAGGGCTCACGGCTTGAGTCGCTCAGCGCGTTGTAAAATAATATCTTCTGTAGGTACATCACGCATGTAATGCCGAGTGGAAGTAGGAGCAGCTGCGATGGCATCAACCACATCCAGGCCTTGAGTTACCCGGCCGAATACCGTGTATCCACCATAACGAGGGTAGTCTAGATTGCTGTTGTCGGCCTGATTGATAAAAAATTGTGCCGCCGCCGAATCCGGATCTTGCATTCGCGCCATCGCCAGAGTACCCCGCCGATTACTGAGGCCATTATTGGATTCATTGCGGACCCGCGCTCGGGTTCGTTTGCGCCGATACTTGCGGTCAAAGCCACCACCTTGGATCATGAAACCTTTGATAACCCGGTGAAAAACTGTATTATTATAATAACCTTTGTCTACGTAGGTCAAAAAATTCTGAACAGTGAGGGGTGCTTTTTTATCATTGAGCTCAACCACAATAACCCCTTTAGTGGTCGTCAATTTTACCAGTGTTCCAGCCTGAGTGACTGTTGTAAACAAAGGCAGAAAGACCAGAAACAAGAGTGACAGAAGTCGTAAGCTCCTCATTAATACGCTCCATAAAATCGACATACAGCTATCTTAGGATAGTTTCGGTGAATTGCAAGTTTGAATGCCGGCTCAATGATTGCGGTATATTGCTCGACTGTTCCCATTAGTACTACCTTGCGTAGTGCTGCCTTGCACAGTTGAAAAGACAATACACAGTGCGCTATGATCAACTGCGAAGTGGGGCATAAACATTTAAGCCAATGAGTCCAGGTGGACCATATCTGTACTTAAGGGCAAATTCCTGAGGAGATAGAAGATGACCACAATATTTGATGGCGATCGACGCCACTTTCTTACACTCGCAGGTGCCACAGCGGCAGCGGGATTTATACCGACCCGGTTCGCGATAGCGGGGAATGCACCGGTCAAGATCGGTATTCTACTGCCGTATTCCGGCACCTATGCCATGTTGGGTGAATCCATCACCAATGCCTTTAAAATGCGTATCGACGAGGCTGGAGGCAAGCTTGGGGGCAGATCGGTGGAATATGTCGCCATCGACAGCGAAATGTCAGTACCCAAGGCCGGGCAGAATGTCAACAAGCTGATCAGCAAGCAGAAAGCTGATTTCATCCTCGGTCCGGTACATTCCGGAATTGCCGCAGTCATGGCTAAAATTATTGGCAAAAAAGGTTCGCCGATCATGATCGACCCGAACGCCGGATCGAACGCAGTAACCGGAGCCCTGTGTGCGCCAAATATTTTCAGGACCTCTTTTTCGAATTGGCAAACTGCCGTGATGGCAGGTCCTGCTATGTATGACGCCGGGCACAGAACAATCATTACCATTAGTTGGAAATACGGCGCTGGCATCCAGATGATGCAGGCCGGCCGAGAGTCATTCGAAAAGGCGGGTGGCAAGTCCGTTAAGGATATCCTGAATCCATTTCCCAGTGTGGAATTTCAGGCACACCTGTCGACCATTGCCGACATGAAGCCGGACGCAGTGTTCGCATTTTTCTCCGGTGGTGGTGCAATAAAATTCCTCAAGGATTATGAGGCGGCGGGTCTTAAGGCCAAAATTCCTCTGTATGGAACAGGTTTTCTGACCGAAGGTGTGGAAAAACCGGCCGGCTCAGCTGCAGAGGGCGTTCAGACCACGCTGCACTACGTGCGTGATCTGCCCAATGAAACCAATAAACGCTTTATCGCCAATTATGAAAAACAGTTCGGTGCAGGCAAGTCCAATGTGTTCGCTGTACAGGGCTATGATGCAGCTTCTTTGCTGCTACAGGGTATGGCTGCGGTAGATGGCGATGTTGGTGCACAGGGTAAGATTATCAGTGCCATGGGTAGTGCTGTTATCGACAGCCCGCGGGGTAAATTCACCTTTTCAAAATCGCATAACCCGGTACAAAATATTTACTTGAGGGAAGTCAGAAATGGCAAACAGGTAACCTTAAAAACGCTTGCTAAGGGGCTCGAAGATCCGGCCGTGGGATGTAAAGCCTGATTCTGAAGTGCTTAACCAGAAGGGGGCTTCTTCAAAAGGGAGGTCCCTTTTTTCTTTTCTATTGGTTTTTTATGGCGGGAAATAGCGCAAGGTTTGGTTGAAGGATGGATTTGACAGTATTTCTGGTGCAGGTGCTCAATGGGGTGCAGTACGGCTTTTTGCTGTTTCTGGTCTCCAGTGGCCTGACTTTGGTGTTCGGTATCATGGGCATCATTAATCTTGCCCATGGTGCTTTTTACATGTTCGGAGCCTATATCGTATTTTGGCTCAATGGCGTTCTGGGTAACTTCTTCATGGCCATTTTGCTCGGCGTGCCCATCATGATCGTGCTTAGTCTGGTGATCGAGCGTTTCGCGATTTCCTATCTGTATCAACGGGATCACTTGTGTCAATTGCTCCTGACCTATGGTTTGATCCTGATTCTTAACGAAGCCCAGTTATTGATCTGGGGGTCTGATTTTTATAGTGTGCCGGTACCGGAAATACTCAGTGGGAGGATTGCCCTGACCGAGAATCAGGATTATCCAATTTATCGTTTGTTTATCTCTGTGGTCGGTCTGTTGCTGGCTGGTGGTATGTATCTGGTTATTCAAAAAACCCGCCTGGGGATGATTGTCCGCGCCGGAGCTTCCAATCGGGAGATGGTGGAAGTGCTGGGGATTAACATCAATCTTGTGTTCTCGATCGTCTTCAGTGTCGGTGCGGCGCTTGCAGCATTTTCCGGCATGATCGCAGCTCCCGTCAGTTCGGTTTTCCCGGGCATGGGTAACGGCATACTAATCGTCTCCTTTGTGGTTGTGGTCATCGGTGGTATCGGTTCCATCAAGGGTGCGTTTATCGGTGCCATGTTGATCGGTTTGGCAACGACGTTTGGTCAGGTACTGTTGCCCAATTTGGCCTCGATGGTGGTTTATGCCCTGATGGCAGGGATTCTGGTGTGGCGGCCACAAGGCCTTTACGGTCGCACTACCTCTTCCTGAGGATGGGCATGGAATTTTCCCGCCCTGTACGTTGGTTGTTGCTACTGGCTGTGCTACTACTGGCTGTGTTCCCATTTGTAGGTGCGGACTATTATACCGAATTGGTCGTGCGGATCATGATTTTTGGTATTTTCGCCATGAGTCTTGACCTGCTGATCGGGTTCACCGGGCTGGTCAGCTTCGGTCATGCTGCTTTTTTCGGACTTGCCGGTTATGTTCTGGCTATTGTGACCCCGGAGTCATCCGGTGTCAGCCTGTTCTGGTCCTTGCCCTTGAGTATTCTGGCGTCCGGCCTGGCGGCTGCCATCATCGGTTGGTTTTCGGTTCGTACCACGGGCATCTATTTTATTATGATCACCCTGGCATTCGCGCAGATGGTATTTTATTACTTCCAGGAAGCGGTGCAATGGGGTGGATCCGATGGCATGTTTTTATTCTTCCGGCCCACGGTTACTATTGGCAATACGGTTATTCTCGATCTTGAACAAAATCGTACGTTCTATTACTTTGTTCTAGGTTCTCTCGTGGCTTCGCTATTGTTGGTTAAACGGCTACTGGGCTCTCCCTTTGGCCGGGTCATTATGGGTATCAAGGCCAATGAATCACGTACCCGGGCGATTGGATATGCCACGTTTTATTACAAATGGGTGAGTTTTATTATTGCCGGAATGCTGGCCGGGTTGGCCGGATATCTTGAGGTCACACACACCGGCACGATCAGTCCGGGATATTTGGCCTGGCATGAGTCCGGAATTGTGATTATGGTGGTTGTGCTCGGTGGTCTGGGCACCCTGTATGGACCGGTTATCGGTGCTTTTGTCTTTGTAGTGTTACAGGATACCCTGCAGGATTATACCAGTCACTGGTTACTGATAATGGGCATACTGGTGATATTGATCGCGTTATTTCTGCCTAAAGGAGTGACCGGGTTGTTGGACCAGATTCTGTATCGCCAGGGGATACAAAACACCAACAATGAGGATCATGGGCATCAGGATCATCGGACATGACGCCGGTCATACTCTCGACGCAGGATCTCACGGCACAGTTTGGTGCGATTTCAGCGGTTGATTTTGTCAGTCTGGAGTTCAGGCAACAGCAATTACACGCCATCATTGGGCCAAATGGTGCGGGCAAAACAACCTTCATTAATCTACTATCGGGAGAGTTGATGCCGACCACGGGCACAATTCACTATCTCGGAAAGGACATCAGTCAACTGTCTGCGGATAAGATCTCGCGGCTGGGGATTGGTCGAAGTTTTCAGAAAACCAATATTTTCCCAACGTTTAGCTGTCTGCAAAATTGCCTGTTAGGTGCCCAGTCCCGCTTGCCTCATTCGATGCATTTTTTCCAGCGAGCCAGTCGACTGACCGATGTTACGGAGCGTGCGCAACGTAGTTTGGCACTTTGTGGTTTATCTGATCGGGAAAACAGCATCGCCGCAATGATGAGTTACGGAGAACAGCGCCAACTGGAGATCGGTATGATGCTGGCCACCGAGCCCCAGCTGTTGTTACTCGATGAGCCCTTGGCCGGGATGGGCACGATCGAAGCTCAGCGCGTTATCGAGCTTATTCAAGCCCTCAAGCAAGACCACACCATCATTTTGATTGAACACGATATGCAGGCTGTATTTGTGGTTGCTGACCGCTTGACGGTAATGGTGAATGGCAAGGTCATCGCTACGGGAACCGTTGCAGAGATTCGTGCCAACAAAATGGTACAGGAGGCATTTTTTGCTGATGAGGTGATTGGGGATGACTGATCAGCCTCTACTGGTGGCACGGGATCTGAATACCTATTACGGAGCCAGTCACATTCTCCACGGGATCAGTTTGAGCATAAAACCGGGTGAGACCGTGAGCCTAATGGGTCGCAATGGGATGGGCAAGACCACGACTATTCGTTCGCTATTGGGGTTGACGGCACCAAGAACCGGTACGGTTCAAATCAGAGGACAGGAAGTTGCAGGTTGGCCCGCCTATAAAATTGCTCGTCTTGGTCTTGCACTGGTACCGGAGGGCAGGGGAATCTTCCCTAATTTAACGGTTTACGAAAACCTGCTGATGTCAGCAAGACCGGGCTTGAAAGGCAGCCGAGAATGGACACTCGAAGGTATTGCTGCACTATTTCCACGACTGGTTGAACGTAAGACCAATATGGGCAATCAGCTGTCCGGTGGTGAGCAGCAAATGCTGTCTATCGGACGTGCCCTGATGACCAACCCGGATTTGCTGATACTCGATGAGGCGACCGAAGGCCTGGCGCCGCTGATTCGCAAGGAAATCTGGTCGGTCATCCGCAAGATCAATATGACCGGTATGGCTACATTGATCGTCGACAAGGATATTACATCGCTTCTCAAAATTTCAGATCATTGTGTTCTGATCAACAAGGGCAAAGTGGTTTACAATGACAGTGCCAGCCATCTTGCCGCTAATCCCGAGGTATATCAAAAGTATGTCGGTGTTTAGTCAAGCAGGTTGTGAAACGATAATCTCAACGTTAAAAGTGCCGTTTACGGTTACTCGTAAAGTTGCCTGGGGAGAATGTGACCCCGCGGGTATTACTTATACACCGAAAACACTCGAATATGCCGTTGAAGCGGTGGGTGATTTTTTTCGTGAGATATTGGGGATCAGTTGGTATGACTTAAATATAAAAAATGGCATGGGCCAGCCCTTCGTGCACACCGAAATTGATTTTATTGCCCCACTTCGGGCCGATGAACGATTTACCATGGAGGTCCGGATTGAGAAACTCGGTAATGCTTCAATCAAGTGGGTTGTTACCGGACGGAATGCAAGGGCAGGCGATTGCTTTGCGGTTAAGTTGGTAGCCTGTTTTCTGGACCGGGCAAAACATTGCTCCATACCGGTTCCTGAGCCTTGGCGACAGCGTGTTGCAGAATATATGGTAGCCTTCCCTGTTTTCAGTGACTGAGGCGATATTTCCAGGTTTGGTCGAAGCCCAGTCCCATATGAAGTAGCAGGTGGCTGTAGTGTCGTTTTCGGAGCAACTATGATTGTGGAGCGGGGAAAGCGCCGTCAAGTCCATAGCAGATTCTTGAGAAACTGCTGTGCTTCAGCTACATAATTCGCGTAACTTGAAGCGCTGAATCTTGCCGGTAGCCGTTTTGGGCAATTCGGCAACGAACGTGAACCAGCGTGGGTATTTGTAATGGGCCATGCCAGCCCGGCAATGATCATGTAACTCCCGCTGCAGTGCTTCACCGGCATCTTCAGGGTGGTTGAGTACAATATAGGCGGCTGGCTTGATTAGATCATTGGTATCCTTGCGGCCGATAATGGCAGCTTCCAGTACTTTTGGGTGCTCAATCAAGCAGGCTTCGATTTCAAACGGGGAGCACCAGATGCCACCGACTTTGAGCATGTCGTCGTTGCGACCACAGTAGTGATAGTAGCCTTCCTCATCCTCAAAGTAGGTATCGCCGGTATCAAGCCAGCCATCGACCATGGTTGATGCCGTTTTCTGGGGATTATTCCAATAGTATTTCGCGGTAGAGTCACCCCGAATCAGCAGTCGGCCTCCTTCTCCGATCGCTACGGGTGCGCCCTGTTCATCAATAATTTTGGCCTCGTATCCATGAACCATACGACCGCTGGTGCCGGGTTTGATATCATCGGGCCGATTGGAAATGAAGATGTGCAGGGCCTCGGTAGAGCCGATACCGTCGAGGATTTTAAGGCCGGTCTGCTGCTTCCAGCGCTTGTAGACATCCGCCGGCAAAGCCTCGCCTGCAGAGACGCAATAGCGAATGGAAGACAGGTCATGGTGGCTCGATTCGAGCACCTGCAATTGTGCGGCATACAGGGTGGGCACACCGAAATACAGACTGGGTCGATATTTTTCGATCACCTCGAAGGTGGCATCGGGTGTCGGTCGGCCACCGTATAGGACGGCACTGCCACCAACCCAGAGCGGGAAGGTCATACCATTACCCAGGCCATAGGCGAAAAACAACTTAGCCGCTGAAAAACAGCAGTCCTGTTCGGTGACTCCGAGGGTTTCGACGCCATAAAACTGGCTGGTAATGACCATATCACGGTGCAGATGTACCGCACCTTTGGGTCGCCCGGTGGACCCTGAGGAGTAGAGCCAGAAGCATTCGTCGGTCGCCGTGGCCGGGGCTGGGTCGAGTGTTGATGAAGCTTTATTGATCAGGTTATCGAGGGCAGCCTCACCTTCTGTTGGCAGCACCACATCGGGGGTCGTCGAAACCAGGGTCAGTGCCTGTTCAACATCATCGGCAAATTCCGGTGAATAAATAACGCCCCGACAATCCGAGTCCTCAATCATATAGGCATAGTCGTGAGCACGTAACAGGGTATTAATCGGAACAGGGATAAAGCCGGCCTTGATGGCACCCCAGAATACATAAAGAAAGGCGGGGCAGTCCTTGATCATCATCAACACCCGGTCGCCCCGAGACAGGCCGGATTGCAGTAGAACATTGCCGCAGCGGTTGACTGCATCAGCCAGTTGCGCGTAATTGACGGTATCACCTGTTGCTGTAGTGAGCATGGTTTTGTCGCCACGGCCTTCCCGAAGGTGGCGGTCAATAAAAGGCACCGCCACATTGAAATTGTCTGCGAATTGAACGACAGGATTTTGTTTGCTAGCTTCGATTCGGCACGTGTGATCCATCATGAGATAAATCTCCTCTTCTGTAATGTGGAGTAACTCTTCAGCGCATTCATCTTTTGTCCCATTACGGCGTGTGTTCGTACTCGAATGTTCACATATGACCTATATGCTCACATTCTCCGTGCGAAAATGCCTTGTACTGAACCAAAATCTAAATACGCTGAATAGTTACAATGTGGATTGCATTGTGTATCCTTCATGTTACGATTCCTGCGCTCAATCAGACTTCGAGAGCAGGCGGTCTTCGACCAGAGTCTTAAGCCGGTAGCGTTGGATCTTGCCGGTATGGGTGCGCGGTAGCGCGGTCACATGGACGATCCATTTTGGGCGCTTCCAGCGTGCCAGGTGCTGCTCAAGATAGTGGTGAATAGCTTGGTCCAGGGTTGGTTTATCCTCCTGCCTGCCCGGTACCACGACCAGAACAACCCGTAGTAACCCGTCCCGATCAGGATGCAGAACTGCCGCAGCTTCGTCGAGCAGGCCGCTGGTCATACTGGTCTCCTCAATTTCGGGCAGGCTGACCCATTGCCCGGCAACCTTGGTCAAGCTGTCCTCACGGCCGCAATGATACCAAAAGCCATCAGCATCCTGTCGGAACAGGTCTCCGGTATCGAACCAGCCATTGCGTAGTCGGTTATTCCAGGCATCGGGATGGCCCGGATAACCGGTGGCAAGAAAATCATGGTGAATCCACAGCTGACCGGTTTCTCCTGTCGTCACCGGGGATCCGGTATGATCGAGAAGTCGTAGTTCAGCACCGGGTGCTGGAAGTCCGGAAGATCCAGGAGGGGCGCCCTCGGCAGGCACTGCCAGGATAAAGAAAGGGGCTTCGGAACAGCCATAGCAGTCATGGATAGTGGTGTTCGTAGCCTGTTGCCAATGTTCGAGCAAATCACCCGGAAGGTGCTCACCGGCAGAGGTGTAATGACTGACTCGTGATAGCACATCTCGATCGGTACCCGGGTCGTTGAGCAAGGCCCGGAACAAGCTCGGTGTACTGTATACCACCTGGGGGTGAAAAATTTTCAGTAGTTTGGAAACATCAGCAAGCTGCAGCCAATCCGGTGCCAAACACAGGTTTGCACCCATAGACAGGGGGGCCAGAAGCCCCGTGATCATGGCATAGGCGAATGGCAATTTGGAAGTACAGAATGTGCGTTTGCCAGGACCGAGCTCGAGTACGTCTCGATGATAGCTTAGGGCTCGGGAGAAATCCTTGTGACCATGATTGATGCCTTTAACGTTGCCTGTGGTACCGGAAGAGTAGAGACGAAACGCCAGCTTGTCCTCACTTCGTGGAATAATTGTTAAAGGGGCAACCCGGTCTAATGCTTGCCCATCTACTGTGACTAAATCAAGTCGTGGTACGTATGCCAGTGCTGGGCAGCCAAGGATCGAAGGTAATGTACTGTCATCATGAATGAGTAACTGGGGCTGGTTTTCTTCCGCAACGATGGTCAGTTCTTCGTTGCCAAAACGGGTGCTGACGATAATGCCGATAGCTCCGATGGCCAGTGTGGCCAGAAAGTGGATCACCAGGTCGGGCGTATCGCGGCCCAGTAAAACGACACAATGACCAGGTTGAATTCCGGTTTCTTGTAATCTGGAAGCACAAATGGCGACACATCGTCGCAGCTGCAGATAACTCAGCTGATCCTGTTCGGTCGTTATGGCGATACTGTCCCTAAAGGACGGACTCCCCTTGTTACCTAATATTCTTTCTATGATATTCATGGGCCTATTATTTGTTGATGTTTCCTTAGCTCCAAAAACCTTGTGGGTCCACTTTTTTTAGTGCCTGCAATTCCTCTTTGCTGGGCGCATTGGTCTCTTCGGCGTCCGGCAGGCGTTGCAAATCCCAGCCAGTGGCTTGTCTGATCTGAGCAACGGTAATTCCCGGGTGCCAGGAGGCCAGATGCAATTCGTGATTCGGACCGAAGGGGCGCAGGATTCCCAGGTCGGTGATTACCGCAGTTGTGCCACCATGATGCAGGCCGGCTTGTTGTCTGGAATCACCCCCGTCCAGATAACCGGTGGAAGTGACATAGTCGACCCGTTCCACGAAGCGGCGACGCTGATGTTTCATGATTGAGAACAGCCTTTGTGACATGGCTGCGATGTCTGCGGCACCACCGGAACCGGGCAATTTGGTAAATCCCGGGCCCGGTTTGCCGATCCGGGAGGTATTGATGTTACCAAAGCGATCGATCTGGGCACCACCGATGAAACCGGCATGGACTTTACCGGCTTGCAGCATGCCCATGAGTTGCAGAGTGCCGGTTAGCCAGGCGGCAGATTTTTGATTGGCCGGGTCGCCCATGGTATAGAGCAGGGATTGTGCTGGCTGATGCCGCATGACCCCACATTCAAAAAACCCAACTGCATCGGGTGCATGGGTTAGCCGTGCTACAGCATAGGCCACCATGGGTAAACGCATGCCGACAAATACGACTTCATTATTATGTATTTCCCGGGCGGCGGCAATGATCATTAATTCCTGGGTTGTATAGTCCATAGACAAATTACTGATCGGCAAAATTGACGGGTACAGACAGGTGTTGCTGCTGTATGCGCAAGTCATCGAGTTGCTGGCCGAGTTTACGACAATAGGCAGCGTGATCTGGTAGGTCCAGGACCCATTCGTGCAACCAGTCGAGAAAACCTTCCCGAGTTCGTGTACGTTGGTGGTAGGCACCGAAAAAAGCCGTATCCCGCTGCCAGATCCCGGTCATAGGGGAGGGATGTGTTGCCGCTTGAACTTCAACGACTGCACAGACCTGAAAATCGGCAAACAGAACCCGATTGGGATCTGAGCGGATAACTGCGGAGTCCACGATCTCTTCAGTCAGTACGAGAATTTTTTGTGATGCCAGTGCAGCCTCTTGTAGCAAACCGGTGTTACCCCAGAAATGGGTGCCACCATAGCGATCGGCACGTTGCACCGGTAGTACCGCCACATCGGGAGTCAGTGGTGGGATCAATACTATGGGATCTTCTGTGTCAGTGAGCGGATTGTTAATAACGTCGAACTGTGGATTGGAAGTCAGAATATCGGAGCCGAGTAGTGATTTGTTCGGGGCAAAGGGCATACCGTAAGCGGCGGCGAGCAAGGCCATGCCCAAGGAGAAATTGGAATGATCCACCAGGGTTACCGGATGTGGAATATTCTGCTCCATGGCACGTCGATAATTGTGTCCAAGTCCCTCGGAAACATTACCGACCCAGGCACCGGTGATGGTATTGACAGCCCCGGCACCGATCAGAATGTCGCTAGAGATATCGGATATCGGGGCGATAATATTGAGCCCCGTTTTGTGCTGGCGAACGATCTCATAGCTTACGGCAAAAGGAATCATGGGTTCAAGGCAAGCACCAAGTACCACAGAATCCCCGTTATGAATATGTTCGGCAACAGCTTGTTGCAGAGTAACGACTTTAGAAATCATACCAAGCAGTAAACGGTTATTTTCATCTGCATACTATCATAGTGTTGGCAAAACAGCAGTCACTACTGTTGCGAGTGTCACTGACCGCACCGGGCAAGGTGCGTTATGAGCTGAATATACCTTTATACAAGTCATGGCATTCCACCGGAACGGCTGCAGCGATCAATTCCACGATTCCAGCCACACCAGCAGGCTACAGCACCTCAGAAAACCCTTGTCACTACCCGGAAGTAACAGACAGCCTCTTATCAAACAAAACTCCAACCCATTGTTTTGATTGGTTAATTGAGTATTGCATTATGCGGCATTTGGCTGAAAGGCCTTGATCGCTTGTGCGCCTCACACAGTGTGATATATCCTTGTTTGCAAGAAGAACTGGGTGAATTTACCAACCAGCAGAGACCGTTGATCGAAGTGTTGGAGATTGCCCAGTTCAAGGCCCATGATCTCCTCGGCCAGGGTTTGGGATGCAATCGAATCAACGGGGATAACCGTCTTCATGCTCGTATCCCCGATGAGGCTGCAGGGAACACAAACTGGGGTGCACACAAGCGTTTGCGCACATCCCGGCGCAGTGGATACAGCCAGATCTGTTTGATCGGTACGGGTGTACCGTGGCGTTTGCGCTCGCTTAGGCTGCTGCGGTCATTACGTCCCCGGCCGCTAGTGGCTTCCATCGGGATCCAATTGGCGGCCCGGTAGCAGCCGCCGGAAAAATGATCCTGTTCGACAAACGTCTCCAGCAGCATGGGGGTGTAGCCATAGTGCGAACGAAAGTCTGGTTGGAGCTGGTGCGCCACCCTGGAGAGGTATTTCATCGGTTGGCCCGTCAGAAAGAGAGTTTAATCGAGGAAGGGCATCTGTGACCTGCTATATCTCAATTCCACCTGACATCAGACCTTGTTCAAGGTTAGAATATCAGGTTTTTTAGTGCCTGGTGTTCGGGTGCGAGTAGATTTAGAAGTGTGTACATATTTGGAGATTAGAGTTTGTCAGAAAGTAATTTTATTAATGAAATCAATAAGAGACGCACCTTTGCCATCATTTCCCACCCCGATGCGGGCAAAACCACGCTGACGGAAAAACTACTGGTGTATGGGGGGGCTATTCAGGTGGCGGGGACTGTAAAGGCCAGAAAAGCCAGCCGTTACGCGACTTCGGACTGGATGGCAATGGAAAAAGAACGGGGTATTTCCGTCACCTCTTCAGTGATGCAGTTTGCTTATCATGGCCGTGTTATCAATCTTCTGGATACCCCGGGCCATGCGGATTTTTCTGAAGACACCTATCGCACCCTGACCGCTGTTGATTCAGCCATGATGGTTATTGATGCTGCACGGGGTGTAGAAGAGCGAACCATTAAATTGATGGAAGTCTGTCGCTTGCGGGATACCCCCATTGTGACATTCATTAACAAGCTTGATCGGGAAGGTCGTGACCCCATCGAACTACTCGATGACGTTGAATCGGTACTCAATATTCGGTGTGCACCGGTCACCTGGCCGATTGGAATGGGTGCTGGTTTCAAGGGCATTTACAATTTTGAAACAGATCAAGTACGCCTGTTTGCCAGTCGCAATACAGTCCTGGGTAACCAGGACCGGTATATCGATTCGTTGGAAAACCCTGAACTTGATATATTGGTCGCCGATGTGATTGAGGAAGTACGCCTGCAGGTGGAACTGTTACGTGGTGCCAGTAACATCTTTGATCGCAAAGCCTTTTTTCAAGGGCAGTTATCACCGGTATTTTTTGGCTCGGCTTTGACCAATCTAGGGGTTGAGGAATTGCTGGATTATTTTGTTGAGAAGGCCCCCTCACCCTTGCCCAGAGAAGCTGCACAGCGCCAGGTCGTTCCGGTAGAAGACAAGATGAGCGGGGTGGTGTTCAAGATTCAGGCTAATATGGATCCGTCACACCATGACCGGGTTGCATTTTTACGCATTGTTTCAGGACGTTTTCGTAAAGGTATCAAACTACTTCACGTTCGTCTCGGAAAGACATTGAGTATCCATAATGCAATTACCTTTATGGCCGACAAACGTGAACAAGTTGATACTGCTTGCGCCGGGGATATCATCGGCCTGCATAACCACGGCACTATCCAGATCGGAGACACCTTTAGCGAAGGGGAGGATCTGAAGTTTATTGGCATTCCCAATTTTGCTCCGGAATTGTTTCGCCGGGTTCGGCTGCGTGATCCATTGCGTGCTAAATCTCTACAAAAAGGCCTGTTGCAGCTGAGTGAGGAAGGGGCAGCTCAGCTGTTTAGGCCTTTGATCAGTAACGACCTGATTGTGGGTGCGGTTGGGGTGTTGCAATTTGATGTTGTGGCACATCGTCTGCTGCACGAATACCGGGCCGAATGCAGCTTTGAGGCCGTACCTGTAAGTACGGCCCGCTGGCTGGAATTTGATTCTGATGATCGAGAGCAGCAATTTCGTGATAAGCTCGCCGCCAATCTGGCACTTGATGCACATAATTGCTTGACTTACATCGCCCCCAATCGAGTCAATTTACAACTGGTACAGGAACGCTGGCCTGATGTTCGATTTTTGTCTACCCGGGAATTTTAAGATGAAGACTTTTTATCGATATCATGTATTTTTTTGTTGTAATCAGCGCAAAAACGGTGAGACATGCTGTGAAGACGCAGGTGCTGCGGGTATGCGGGAATATGCCAAGCAGCGTTGCAAGTCGTTGGGCATTCATGCTCCGGGCGGGATCCGCATTAACAAAGCAGGTTGTATGGGTCGTTGCGAGCAAGGCCCGGTTGTGGTGATCTACCCACAGGGTATCTGGTATACCTATGTCGATGAAGCCGACATTGACGAAATTATTGACGAACAATTGCTTCATGGACGGGTTGTCGAGCGACTGCGAATCGACCGTTGAGTACTGGAGCTTTTGCTGCGCGTTAATACTCCAGAGAGCATTTAGAGCAAATTGACATGGGTTAGTTGAATGGGACTTTTCGTTGCACAGTGTTTCGAAAACAGCTATCCTGCAAGCTATGTGCAAGGCTTTCATTCGATTGTTGATGTTGTCGGCTATACTGTTCATCGGCCCGGTGAGTCAGCAGGCGTTTGCGCATGGACCGTTGGCTACGGATGCGGTGGTTGATAACACGGCCTTAGTATCCTCGAACCTGTATTCTTCTTCTACCGCTCGGCAGGCATTGCGGCGCCTTCTTGTACGAACAACGGTAAGCCCTTGCTGCGACAGGCCAACCAAGAGTCAGTCAGGGGCCGGTCACTGTGATAGCGGGCACTGTAATGATGCGTCGCAGCTGTTGCCTGTTCAGGGCGATATGGGTTTTCTTGCCTTGGCCAAACTTCTCGTATCACCATCACTTATACCCCTAATCGCTGCTTTTTCGACGGTAAAATTACGTCCCCCTCCCCAATTTTCCTGATCGAATATCCATTGTAATTATTATGGATAATAGTCTGTGGTTGCCTACAGGCTGAGCTGTCGATGTATTTTTTCAGGAAACCAAGCTATGAAATTTCATTTTTTACTGCTCCTGGGTTTACCACTCCTTGTGGTGGCCTGCTCTGGCGAGGACACTACGCCTCCGGCGCAGTCTGCTAGATACAAAAACAAACCGTAAATCCAGCCTCAAAACAGCCTGCTGTTGTGGAGAAGGCACAGATTACAACAGCTGATCCCGCCGCTCGTTGGTATGATTTTGGCCAAGTAAGTCTTGGCGCCAAGCTGTTTGCGGCGAATTGTGCAGCCTGCCACGGTCAGGCTGCGGTCGGAACACCCGGCTGGCAGCGACCGGGCGCCGATGGACAATACCCGGCACCACCGTTGAATGGCACAGCGCATACCTGGCATCATCCTCTGGCCATGTTGCTTCAGAAAATCAAGAATGGGGGACAGGGTAGCGCCATGCCGGCCTGGGGCGGAATACTCAAAGATGAAGAGATCAGGTCGATCATAGCCTGGTTCCAGTCACGCTGGTCGGATGAAATCTATATCGAATGGTCACGTCGTGACCAATCCTTTCGCAAACAAAACGGAGTACAATAAATGACAGAATCGAATACGAACGGCACGATTGTGTCGGATCACAACGCACAGCCGACGCCTGTGAAGAATAAACACAGACTGGCTAATCTGTTGCCGTTGGCAATATTTGTTGTGATTGCTATCTTTCTTGGTGTTGGCTTAACCATGGACCCTACACTGGTTCCCTCACCGCTGATTAACAAGTCTGTGCCACAGTTTTCGTTGCCGGCTGTGAAAGGGAGAACCTTGGGCCTGGCCTCCAAAAACCTGGTCGGTAAGGTTTCCCTGGTCAATGTTTTCGCTTCCTGGTGCACTGCCTGCCGTGCAGAACATCCGTTATGGATGCAGATCTCACGTGAAAAAATTGTTCCCATACACGGTTTGAATTACAAAGATAAACCGGACGATGCAGCCAACTGGCTGGATGAGCTGGGTGATCCCTATACCCGAACCGGTGCTGATATCGATGGCAAGGTAGCCATTGACTGGGGTGTGTATGGGGTTCCGGAAACTTTTGTTATCGACAAAACCGGGCATATTGTCTACAAGAGGATTGGAGCAATCAACCCTGAAATCTGGAGTAAGAAGCTGTTGCCAATGATCAGAAAATTACAGCAGGATTAATTTTTTTGACAATGGATATTTCTTCTTTGACATTGGCGGTGGCATTTGCAGCAGGATTAATTTCTTTTCTGTCACCTTGTGTGTTACCGCTGGTGCCAGGCTATCTGTCCTATATTGCCGGCCAGTCTCCAGTGGAGAAGCCAGGCTCAGGTCGCCTGGCTACACATCGAACCAGCTTGCTGCTCAGCGGGTTTTTTGTGCTCGGTTTTTCAGTTATTTTTATTTCGCTGGGGGCCAGTGCCACACTTCTGGGTTCGCTACTGGCGCGCTATCGTTACGAAACAAATATTATCGGTGGTGTGATCATTATCCTGTTTGGACTGTATATGACCGGCTTGCTCAACGCCAGCTGGCTGGGTCGGTGGATGGGTCATGATACCCGCTTTCAGGTGGAGATGAAGGGGGGGCGTAGCTTGTCAGCCTTTGTCTTAGGCCTTGCCTTTGCCTTTGGCTGGACACCCTGTATCGGCCCGATTCTAGGTGCCATCTTAACCTTGTCCGCTACCGCTGCTACGACCCATGCCGGCATCAGTCTGTTATCGAGTTATTCCGCGGGCTTGGGTTTGCCGTTCATCCTCGCGGCATTGTTTTCCAGTGCCTTGAGTCAGCGTATGCAACGATTACAACGCTTCAGTCGGGTCTTGTATATCACTGCAGGCACCCTCATGATAGTGATGGGGATCGCCATGATTACCGGCTATCTGTCACGTTTTGCGGTGTGGTTATTAAACACCTTTCCTATTCTTGCAACCATCGGTTAGCAGACGTATATGCTGACCGTGAGCTTTTCGTTATGAACCGTTTATCTCTAGCTTCTACGATATCACCTACCCAAACCTACACCCTGACTGTTGAAGGTATGACTTGTCAGCATTGTGTAAATCGAGTTCAACAAGCTGCACTCGCAGTGGTCGATGTCACTGCGGCTGTTGTTGATCTGCAGCAACAGACGGCCCAAATCACTGGTGGCAGTCCTGATGCAGTCATTGCGACCTTGACAGATGCCGGTTATCCGGCGCGGGCTGTCTTTGGGGAACAGGATGCCTGTGCGGTAGTTGAGCCCGTGGCCACGAAGACCTCACACACTACAGCGCAGACGGCGAGTTCCGTCACACCCTATGTGATTGAGATTGCCGATATGACCTGCTCAAGCTGCGTTAGCCGGGTCGAGAAGGCGATTGCTTCTGTTTCTGGGGTAACAGAATCCAGTGTCAATCTGATTGAAAAGAATGCACAGGTCGTCGGTGGTGATCCAGAGCAAGTCGTAGCAGCCGTTATCGATCAGGGATACGAAGCCAGATTGCCCACTCGCAAAGGTACGGCAGTCACGGATAGTTATGAAATCGCGGTGTCGGATATGACCTGTTCCAGCTGTGTTAGCCGGGTCGAGAAGGCTATTTTATCGGTCTCGGGGGTGCTGCAAGCCAGCGTAGATCTGGTGGATAAAAAAGCGCTGATCACAGGAGGTGATCCACAGCAGGTGGTCGCGGCGGTGCTAGATCAGGGTTATGCGGCCAGCTATGTGGAATCGGCACTGCAAGCGGAAGGCTTTACGTTGTATTTTCGCGCCGGCACAGGACAGCCTGCTGATGAGCTGCTCAAGAAAACACTTCAACCATCATCACCAACGAGCCAGGCTGCGCAGATTCAAGTGCGCTGGCCACGGGTTGATATTACGACATCTGAACACCCAGCGGATCTGCTGCTGCGGCTACGCAGTGCGGGTTATGACGTTGAGATTGAGGAGTTGTACGCTGATCCCTACGCCGAACAGGCGGCTCTTGCAAGACGGGAAATTCGCAAGTCCTGGTATAAAGCGTTATTCGCAGGCATTGTGGGTGCTGCGCTGATTAGCACTGAATATGCTGGGATTCTTCCCGAGCTTACCACATCGCAGACCCTGTTTGGGATCAACGGCCAGGGGTTTTGGGGATTGGTTTCATTATTGACCTTGTTTACAATGTGGTTTAGCGGGAGAAATTATTACCGCACAGCCCTGAAACAAGCCAAACACCTTTCAGCCAATATGGATACCCTGGTTGCGTTGGGAACTTCGGCTGCCTGGATTTCATCGACCATTTTAGTGATTAACCCGGATTTTATTCCCGGTGGTGGCAAGAATTTCTATTTCGATGCCGCTGTGCTGATATTGTCCTTTCTCCAATTGGGTCATGCATTGGAAACCCGGGCCAAGCGTATCACCAGTGAAGCGATCGGTGCCTTGGTGCAGTTGGCGCCGAAAACGGCACTTGTGGTACGTGAGCAGGGTGAAGTTGAATTGCCGGTGTCCCTGTTGCGTGTGGGTGATCGGGTACGGGTCAAACCGGGGGCAGTGATTCCTATTGATGGTGAAGTGGTAGACGGTCAGTCCAGCGTCGATGAATCGATGCTCACCGGTGAACCGGTGCCGGTTGAAAAAGTACTCGGCGATGTGGTCACCGGAGGCACGGTGAATGGTACGGGTACGTTACTGTTCGCTGTAGCTCGCCTGGGTGAGGAGACCACGCTGGCACATATTATTGCCATGGTGAAAAAAGCCCAGCTCAGCAAGCCACCGATTGGCCGGTTGGTGGATCGTGTGGCAGGTGTTTTTGTGCCGATTGTGGTGTTTATTTCAATCGTGACCTTTCTGTTCTGGTATTTTATTGGCCCCGAGCCGGTACTTGCGTATGCACTGACGACTGCGATTGCGGTACTGGTTATTGCCTGTCCCTGTGCGTTGGGGTTAGCGACCCCGATCGCCACCATGGTTGGGACGGGCCGGGCTGCACAGCTCAATATTCTGATCCGCAACAGCGAAGCGTTACAGTCGGCCAGTAGTCTTAGTCACTTGGTGGTGGATAAAACGGGTACTTTGACCATAGGCAAGCCCGCAGTCAGTGAGCTGGTTTGTGCAGAAAACACCAGTGAATCAGCATTACTGGGTTTCGCTGCCAGCCTGGAGAAAGACTCGGAACATCCGTTGGCTGCGGCTATTTTAGAAGCCGCTGGAGAACGGGGACTGGAACTTCAGCCGGTAAAACAGTTTGCTGCTGTTACCGGCATGGGCATACAAGGCAATATTGACGGTGGAGTTTACTATTTGGGTAACCTGCGGTTTCTTCAGGAACAGGGTATTGTCATTAACCCCGCGTTGACGGCAACAGCAGAGCAACAGGCAGGAGAAGGCGGTACCCCGATCTGGCTGGCAACAAGCGAGCGTCTGTTGGGACTTTTGATCCTCAAAGATCCGGTGCGCAATGATACCGCCGAGGCCATCAAGGCCTTGCACCGACTCGGTGTTTCTGTGGTCATGTGCACCGGTGATAACAAACTGACAGCACAGGCTGTGGCCAATCAACTGGGTATTGATGAGGTTCACAGTGAGGTCATGCCGGAGGGTAAGCTGGAGGTGATCCGCGCCCTGCAGGCTCAGGGGCATAAAGTCGGCATGGTGGGTGATGGTGTTAATGATGCTCCGGCACTGGCTCAGGCCAATACCGGTTTTGCCATCGGCAGCGGCACGGATGTCGCCATCAATAATGCTGACATCACATTGGCTGGTGATTCCCTGCTCAATGTCAGTACAGCAATCGCCATTTCCAGTGCCACCTTGCGCAATATCAAACAGAATTTGTTTGGTGCCTTTATTTACAACGTGATTGGTATCCCGTTGGCTGCCGGATTATTCTATCCTCTTACCGGTTGGTTGCTGCAACCCATGTTTGCCAGTGCCGCCATGGCGCTGTCATCGGTTACTGTGGTTACCAATGCCAATCGTTTGCGTTTCTTTTCACTCAACCCTAAAAGGAGATCAATATGAGTACAACATTGAATATTACCGGAATGACCTGTGGTCATTGTGTCAAACATACCCAGGAAGCCTTGCAGGCGGTCGATGGCGTTGAAGAAGTTACCGTAACACTGGAGCCTGGTCAGGCTACCGTGCAGGGCAGTACCAATACGGCCGCTTTGATCCAGGCGGTAGCTGATGCCGGTTACAGTGCCGTCGTTGGCCCATAGGCGGGAGGATTGCCGATGAACCATGTTTCAGGGTTTCTTACCAAAGTATCCTTCATTGTTATTCTGGCGGCAGTTGTTTGGCAGTTGCCTGCTGTTGCCGCTGGAACATCGATGTCTGAATTACGCAAAATATCGGCAGTGGCGATGTTGCCCGGTGCTTCTGGTACGTTGTACAGTGCAGCCCGTGGGGGTATTTACGTCAGTACGGATACCGGTAAAACCTGGCAACTGTCCTATAAAACGGCGTTACCGATCACGATGTTGGCTACCACCAATAGCGGCAAACTATACGCTTTTGTCGTCACCAAGGGATTGTTGATATTCGATGAGGCTGCAGCCAAGTGGGACGAATTGGGTAATGAATTCGGATCCCAGGTATTGACTCACATTATCAACGGCGCACAAGCACCAGTTCTTTTGGCGACCGATCAGTTTGGGCAGATTATTCGTTCAGTCGATGGTGGCAAGAACTGGCAGCGAACAGCAGGCATTCGTCCACCACAAACACAGGCTGAAAAACATGGCCAGCAGTTGTTCAATACGTTCTGCCAAGCCTGTCATGGAAAGGAAGGCACGGGCGAGACCTACACCCTCAAAAGTCTCACAACTAAAGACTATGTTATGGCTCCACCCTTGAATGACTTCACCCATGCATGGCACCATACCGATGCAGCCATCGCGAAAACCATTCTTGAAGGCTCACCAAGGAAGAATCGTATGGTCGCATGGAAGGGCGTGCTTGAGCCGCAGGATGCCAAGGATATTGTTTCCTACATGAAAACTTTGTGGGCCAAATGGACTGAGAATTGCCAAGGACCCAAACATATGCGGTGTATGTAATCGATAGTAACCCAACAATCCACACGGTGGATCGCAATCACTATTTTCGAACTGGCTGCGTGAAGCCTTCTTGAGATAGGCGCAAGGTTTCGGCCTGCTTTGGTCAGACTTCTGATCGGCCACTGCCTGTTTTGCAGGAGCAACAAACCGGTCGGCTCCTATTCTCGGACAGCCTCCTAGGATCTGTGGGTACGCAGTGTATTCTCAGGTTGGATGATGGTGAAACCGGTAGGGAGGCAATGGTACTGATCAGGTCCTCGCGAGTATAATTCCCACCTATGACCAGCACATCTGTCGTATCCGATTATCAAGTGGTTTTGGACCGTATTCGGCTTGCCACACAGCAGGTTGGGCGCAAACCTGCAAGTGTTCGTTTGCTGGCGGTCAGCAAAACCCATACGGCAGCGGCAGTGGCCAGACTTTATGCATTGGGCCAGCGTGCCTTTGGTGAGAATTACCTGCAGGATGCGCTGCCTAAAATCACCGAATTAATTGATCTCGAACTGGAGTGGCATTTTATCGGACATATTCAGAGCAATAAAACGCGTGAGATTGCTAAATATTTTCACTGGGCACATAGTGTCGATCGCTTTAAAATTGCCAGTCGCCTCAGCCAGCAACGGCCCTCGGGCATGGATCCGCTGAATATCTGTCTGCAGATTAATCTCGACCACGAGTCGGGAAAATCCGGTCTCGACAGTACGCAGCTGATCGCACTGGCACAGCGGCTGCAGCCGTTGTCCGGGGTTCGACTACGCGGCATTATGGTGATACCCAAGCCAAGGAAGGGTTTTGAGCAACAGCTGGGTGGTTTCCAGCGGGCTCAAGTATTGTTTCATAGGCTGCAAAGAGAATTACCAGGTATTGATACCCTGTCAATGGGCATGTCCGGCGATCTTGAGGCGGCAATTGCTGCAGGCAGTACCCTGGTTCGGGTGGGTACGGCGATTTTTGGCCAGCGGTCCTTGAAGATGCGTTCAACAATAGATGTTTAACCAGCTTATTTAAAGAAGTACGCTATGAAAAATTTAAAAATCGGTTTTATCGGTGCTGGCAATATGGCGGGTAGCCTGATCGGTGGCCTGATCAAAAATGGTGTTGAACCAGGCCTGATTCGCTGCGCAGATCCCAAT
>DRJH01000483.1 GCA_011052285.1 Gammaproteobacteria bacterium | reverse complement strand
GCCACCGCATTCGCTACAGGTCTCAATGTCGATATTGAATACGCGTTTCAAGCGCTGCGCCTTTATGCCCTCGGGTGCAGCTCATCGAGGCCCTGCGCTCGGCAGGGGTTTGCGGTTCATCGGCTACCTTGGCCTTGTTGCCCTTGCCCCGCTTCGCCGGTGTCACCAGGGCACGGTGCCGACTGTTGCACCCAAACAAGGGCATAAAGGGGCAAAGACACGTGACAAATTCATCGGGAATGAATTTGGTCGCACGCAGTGCGCCCAACGGGGGCGCACCTTGGAGGGTGCGCAACCAAACGGGTCAGGTTCACTCTGGGCCTGTATTGCTGAGCAACTTGTATCTGCACTATGTGCTCGATCTTTGGTTTGAGCGGGTCGTCAAGCCCCGATTACGGGGAGAGGCGTATCTGGTGCGTTACATTGATGACTTTGTTGTGTGTTTTCAATATCGTGAGGATGCCATGCGATTTCAGAATGTTCTGCGAAGGCGCTTGGGGAAGTTTGGTCTGTTGCTTGAACCAACAAAGACGAAGCTGGTTGAATTGGGTCGACTTCGACGTAGCATGGCCCACTTGAGTGACCTGATGAGACGGATGCGACATCTGCCGGTGAGAGAGCAGGCATTAAATCTGAACCGACAGAGGAACCGGTCTACTCGACCGATAGGTCTTTCACGACCTGTTATGCCGGTCTTCGAATAGGTCACCACCAAGCAGTATATCGACTGCGATAGCCGAAAAGGGGGTTGGGGTTGGCGTAAAACCGGGCACTTTTCCTCTTTGTTGTGGTCTGAAAACGCGCGGGCAGTGCCTTGATAGGTTAGCGCTTACGCTATAATCCGCCGCTTCATCCAATAGGGGAATGCCATCATGGGTTATGCTTTGCCGGTCTTTGCGGTTCTGATTGCAGTGATTTCCGTCTCTTTGTCGCCGAAAGCGGTGACCGAGGGTAGTTTTTTCCGAGGCTTGTCGGACAGCGGCCGACAGCCGGGATTACTGACCTTGGTGTTCTCCCAGGTCACGACCTGGATTTTTGCCCGTTCCCTGATGAACGCGGCTATCCTCGGGTTTTATTACGGGATCTGGGGTACGCTGGCCTATGCAGCCTATTACCTGTCCTTTCTGACCGGTGGCCGGATTATCGACAGCCTGCGTTTTGAACATGGTTTCGATAGTATCCAGGCCTTTCTGGATGCCCGTTTCGGCTCCTGGGGCACGGCCTGCTATAACTTCGTGGTGGCCATTCGGCTGGTCAGCGAGGTCTTTGCCAATTTGCTGGTCATCGGCATCCTGTTCGGTGTCGCCGGTTCCGGTATTTATAGCCTGACTATTATCGGTTTTGCCGTGGTGACATTACTGTACTCCATGCTTGGTGGTCTGCAGGCCTCCATGCGAACCGACGTTTTTCAAATGGTGGTTTTTATCGTGTTGCTGGTCCTGTTAGCGATATTGACCACAGGCGGTGGATTTGCCAGCCTGCAGGATCTGTGGTTTAAACCATTTGTGATTAGTGAACCGGGGCCAATTTTGTTATTGGTGGCTTTGTTGCAAATCTGGAGTTATCCAATGCACGATCCGGTGATGATGGACCGGGGGTTTCTGGCGGACCGCCAGACCACCCGGCGCAGCTTTGAGCATGCCGCCTGGATTAGTGTGCTCTGTATTCTTGTTTTCGGCAGCCTGGGAGTAATCGCCGGTGCTCACGCCAGTGCCGGACAGTCGATGAATACCGTGTTGCTGGCACTACTCGGGACCGTACCCATGGTGATTTTTAATGCTGCCCTGGTGGTGTCGGCGATGTCCACACTGGACAGCGCCCTGTCCAGTGCCGCCAAGTTGCTGGTTGTGGATATGAGATGGTGCAAGCTCAGCCTGAAAAATGGCCGCCTGGTCATGCTCGGGTTTATGCTCTCTGGTCTGGCCCTGGTTTTTCTTGGCAACAAGGATTTGTCCAGTGCCGTTGCAGTCAGTGGCACCGCCTCAATGTACCTGGCGCCGGTTGTTTTCTTCTCACTTTGGGGTGGACGTCGGGATATTCCGGTGTGGAGTTATGTCAGTGCTTTCGTGATTGCGCTCGGTGGGGCTATTCTGTATTTTATTGAATCCTCGGGCTACAGTCATTTTCTTGGAGACTATCATAAATACACCAAGTTACTGCTGATTTCCGTATTTGTGTTAGTGACCTCCTGTGGTCTGTACTGGGTTGGTGGGAGGCGTTCGCAAGTTGCCGCATTGAGTGGCCGTAGCTAAACGGCACCGTTTAAAAACTGCCACCATGGTGGAATTGAAGCTTGGTGAACTCTTCGGGTCGGTGCTGGTGTTCGGGGGGGCATACAGCAACCTGGCCGCTACCCGCGCATTAGAAAATGTTGCCAAGACGCGCAACATCGCGCCAGGCAATGTTATTTGCACCGGTGATGTTGTGGCTTACTGCGCCGAGCCCGAGGCTACGGTGTCGTTGTTATGTGGCTGGCAGATCCCGGTTGTAATGGGTAACTGTGAAGAATCATTAGCTGCCCAGGCAGAGGATTGTGGTTGTGGCTTTATTGAAGGTAGCCTTTGCTCGGTGTTGTCCCGAGGCTGGTATGCCTACGCCAGCCGGCAGATCAGTGAGAGCTGCAGGCAATGGATGACAGCCTTGCCACGACGGATTCTTTTTACGCTGGCAAACAGAAGTTTTGCGGTGGTCCATGGCAGTGTGCGGCAGATGAATCGCTATATATTCGCATCAACCTCTGCCGATGAGAAAATTGACGAAATAAATGCTATTGGCACTGACGTAGTACTGGCAGGGCATAGTGGCCTGCCGTTTGGGCAATGTTTTGGAAACAAGACCTGGATCAACGCCGGG
>DRJH01000482.1 GCA_011052285.1 Gammaproteobacteria bacterium | reverse complement strand
TCACCCGGCCATGCTACCGAATATCGTGCTGCTGGATCCCGAATTGACGATCAATCTGCCCACCGGCTTGACAGCGGCCACCGGCATGGATGCCCTGTCACACAGCCTGGAGGCCTACTCAAGCCCGTTATACCACCCCATGGCTGATGGTATTGCCGTCGAAGGCATTCGCCTGGTACAGCAATTTCTACCCAGCGCAGTCAATAATGGTCAGGATCTGACGGCACGCACTCAGATGTTGGTCGCTTCCAGTATGGGCGCCACCGCCTTCCAGAAAGGGCTTGGCGCCATGCATGCCCTGGCCCATCCGTTGGGCGCCCTTTATGACGCACATCATGGTCTGCTTAACGCCATTCTTATGCCCTATGTGTTGGTCGCAAATCGAGACAAGATCTCACCACAACTCGGTCGACTGGCCCGTTACCTGAATTTGCCGGAACCAGGATTTAACGGCTTCTTACACTGGGTTCTCGCACTCAGAGAAGGTATCGGTATCCCCGCAGCACTGCGTGCCATCGGCATTGATGATAGCCGTGTGGACGAAATAGGGCCCATGGCGGTCGCAGATGCGGCAGCAGCAACCAATCCCGTCCAATTCGACGCCTCCCAATACAGCCACATTCTTGCCGATGCGATCAATGGTCATTTATAACAAATCCTTGCGTAACAACGGAGCGTGCCGGTGATGAAACTCGGTATTCTTGCCTGCGACCATGTGCGCCCCGCCCTGCAACCTCGCTTTGGTGATTATGTGGATATGTTCAAGGCACCACTGCAGAGACATATCCCGAATCTGCAACTGGTTACCTATCGACTTTGTGATGGCAACTTTCCAGACCGAGTCACCGATTGCGATGCCTATATCTCAACCGGCTCCCGACAAAGCGTCTACTCCGATATCGATTGGGTACGACAATTTTCCGCACTGGTTGTGGAACTTGCAACGAATAACCTGCCCTTCGTCGGCATCTGCTTTGGCCATCAGATGCTGGCACAAGCCTTGGGCGGTAGGGTAGAAAGAGCCACTGTTGGCTGGGGTGTAGGTATCTCCACAGCACGGATTCTGCAAGCAACATCATGGATGGCAACCGATCCCTCAACAGCAACCCCCGACTACAGGCTAATCATCAGCCATCAGGATCAAATCACCTCCCTTCCCGATGCTACCACTGTGCTGGCTGGAAACGACTTCTGCCCCTTCGGCATGATCCAGGTTGGTCAGAATATGCTGGGTATTCAGGGACATCCAGAATTTAGTAAGGACTACTCCCGGGAGCTGATGATGATCCGCAGGGACAAACTGGGCCTCAAAAAATTTCAAAATGGCATCCAGTCACTGAACCTAGAGCTGGATGCCGATCGGATTTTTAGCTGGATCAGTTATTTTTTGCTGAGCCATTGTGAAGAACGTTTCAACACCCATTCATCCATCGGACTGTAAGCCGACGCGGCTACCGCCCATGCTTATAATGCAGCACCTAGGAGGCAATAATAAGCTCATGGCAGGAGTAATTCATATAACCATATAATTATGTATTTAATAATTATTCTTTAGTTTTATTTATGAATATTGTGTTCTATAGTAGCTCCACTGAATGATTTGTTTATTCGCTGCTACCCACATCCAATCCATGAGGAACTGATTATGGCGCTTGACCAAAGTAACCGATACTGTGACTTCAGTCTGAACGAAGACGAGCTCATAGCCAATGGCAAACATGTGCTTTGTACCTATCGCATGAGCCCGAAGCCGGGCTATAACTACGACGCCACTGCCGCACACATCGCAGGTGAGTCTTCGACTGGAACCAACGTAGAGGTCTGCACCACCGACGACTTCACGCTGGGGATCGATGCTCTGGTGTACTACACCGATGAGAACACCTATGGTCCACAAGATGGTTTGATGAAAATCGCCTATCCGATGGAATTATTTGATCGCAATATGCTCGATGGCAGAATGATGCTGTCGCAATTTACCTCGCTGGTCGTCGGCAACAATCAGGGCATGGGTGATATTGTGGGGTTGCGTCTTCTCGATTTTTACATCCCTCGCAAAGCGATTGAACTATTTGATGGCCCATCCTATACATTGAGTGATATGTGGCGCACCCTGGGGCGCCCGGTCGTTGATGGTGGCTTTGTTGTCGGCACCATTGTTAAACCCAAATTGGGGCTACGCCCGGAACCGTTTGCCCGTGCCGCCTACGACTTCTGGCTCGGTGGTGATTTTATCAAAAATGATGAGCCTCAAGGCAACCAGACTTTCTGCCCCATGAATCAAGTGATCCCACTAGTGGCTGACTCCATGCGCCGGGCTCAGGATGAAACCGGGGATACCAAGATTTTTTCGGCCAATATCACCGCCGATGATCCTGCGGAAATTATTGCTCGCGGTGAATACATTCTTGAAACCTTTGGCGAAAATGCCACCCATATCGCCTTTCTGGTCGATGGCTTTGTCTCCGGCCCATCCGGTGTCACCACCGTACGCCGCAACTTTCCGAATCAGTTCCTGCATTACCACCGCGCTGGCCACGGTGCAGTCACCTCTGAAATCAATCCCAGGGGCTATCCTGCCTTCGTGCATACCAAGTTGGCCCGCCTGATGGGTTCATCCGGTATTCATACCGGCACCATGAGTTTTGGAAAAATGGAGGGCGATGCCAAAGACCGGATGATGGCTTTCATGCTCCAGGACGACGCGGCTGACGGACCTTTCTACCATCAAGAATGGTATGGCATGAATCCGACCTGTCCAATTATCTCCGGCGGCATGAATGCGCTGCGTATTCCCGGCTTTTTCAAGAACCTTGGTCACTCCAATGTCATTCTGACTGCGGGTGGCGGTGCCTATGGTCACGTTGACGGCCCGGCAGCTGGGGCCCGATCACTGCGTCAGGCGGAGCAATGCTGGCGTGAAGGGGCGGAGCCGGTGGAATTTGCCAAATCCCACCAGGAATTTGCCCGCGCGTTCGAGTCCTTCAGTGAGGACGCCGATCAGTTATTTCCCGGCTGGCGGGAACAACTCGGCAAGGCCTGAGGAGAGCAACACAAAAAGCCCTGCCGTTTCATGGCAGGGCTTTTTTATCGCTGTCTTATCAGCTACTTCCACGTTGAGCCTGTACCACGGCCAATGCGCTGAGGTTAACAATACCCCGCACCGTGACAGACTCGGGAAGTACATGTGCCGGTTTGTCGATACCCAGCAAAATCGGTCCGATACTGACTCCGTTGCCTTGTTCTTTGAGCAGATTGTAGGCAATAGATCCAGCATCCACATTGGGCATAATCAAAAGATTGGCATTTCCCTTGAGTTTGGATTCCGGGAAAGCCATAGCCCGGATGGTCTCTGAGAGTGCTGCATCACCGTGCATTTCTCCTTCCACCTCGAGGTCAGGGGCTCGCTGTTCCAGCAATTCTCTTGCCTGCTGCATTTTAAGAGACGAGGCTGAAACATAGGAGCCAAAATTGGAATGGGATAACAAAGCGATCTTCGGCACCAACCCGAAACAGCGAACTTCAGCAGCGGCCATAATTACAGCTTCAGCAATGCCTTCTGCATTCGGCTCCGGCACCACGTGGGTATCACAGATAAAATAGGTTCCGGTCGACAGCACCAGGGCCATCATCGCAGAAATATTCCGAACGCCGGGCTTTTTGCCTAAAATATCGGTAACATCCAGAAAATGCCGGCGAAAGGCACCCTGACTACCGGCAATCATACAGTCGGCATCACTGCGCAACACTTGCAAGGCGGCAATTACGGTATTTCGGGAACGTACAACATTCTTTGCCTCTTCCGGAGAAACCCCTTTACGACCCATTAACTGGTGGTAGTTCTGCCAGTAATTCCGGAATCTTGGATCATTTTGTGGATTCACCACCTCCACTTGCTCACCAATACACATCCGTAATCCAAGCTCATCGATACGCGACTGGATCACTTCCGGCCTACCGACAAGAATCGGTTTGGCGATACCATCACTCAACACCTGGTTCGCCGCCCGCAAAATTCGCCGATCTTCGCCCTCTGCGTACACCAGGCGTTGCGGATTTCTTTTCGCTGCGGACATGATCGGCTTCATCATAAAACCGGACTTGAACACAAACTGATTGAGCCGCTGCTTATAGGCCTCAAAATCATCAATCGGACGTGTCGCGACCCCTGATTCCATTGCCGCTTTGGCCACGGCGACGGGAACTGAGACAATCAACCGGGGATCAAAAGGCTTGGGTATCAGGTATTCCCGACCAAACTGCATCGGTTTACGACCATAGGCCTCTTGGTCATCCGGCAGTTCAGCCTGTGCCAGTTCCGCCAAAGCCCGTACACTCGCCAACTTCATCGCTTCATTGATGGTGGTGGCGCCAACATCCAGGGCGCCACGGAAGATATACGGAAAACACAACACATTATTGACCTGATTGGGATAATCCGCCCGCCCTGTGGCTAAAATGGCGTCGGGTCGTACTGCCAATGCATCTTCAGGGAGGATTTCCGGGTCAGGATTGGCCAGCGCCATAATGATGGGATCAGGCGCCATCTTCTTTACCATATCCTGTGACAAGGTTCCTGCGGCGGATAAACCCAAAAAGATGTCCGCAGCCACTATCGCATCATCCAGGTTTCTGCATGGGGTATCGACCGCATAACTGGACTTGTACTCATCCAGACCACCGGGGCGACCCGTATAGATCACGCCTTTGCGATCACAGACCAAAATATTTTTCTTGTTAATCCCCAGTCCTACCAATATATCCAGACAGGCCAGTGCCGCCGCACCAGCACCCGATGCAACCAGCTTGACCTCGCTGATTTTTTTATCCACCACCGTCAGTGCGTTCAGCACTGCTGTGCCGACGATGATGGCAGTGCCATGTTGATCATCATGAAAGACCGGAATCTTGAGGCGCTCCTTGAGTTTTTTCTCAACCACAAAGCATTCCGGCGCCTTGATATCTTCCAGATTAATACCACCGATCGTGGGCTCCAGGCTGGCAATAATGTCCACCAAGCGATCTGGATCCCGTTCATCGATTTCGATATCAAAAACATCGATTCCGGAAAATTTCTTGAATAATACGGCCTTACCTTCCATTACCGGCTTGGCCGCCAATGGGCCGATTGCGCCAAGCCCCAGCACAGCTGTGCCATTGGTGATGACAGCCACCAGATTGCCGCGTGCGGTCATTTCGGAAACCTGCAACGGATCCGCGACGATCTCGTTACAAGCCTCAGCAACGCCTGGAGAATACGCCAACGTGAGGTCACGCTGGTTGGCCAGTGGCTTGGTCGCCACCACAGCCAGCTTGCCACAAGGTGTAGCACGATGGTAGGCAAGTGCTGCTTTTTTCAATTCATCGGACATGTTCTTTTCCTGTTGTGGGCCCTACTCTCGTGTTTTCAATAATACCTGGGAATACAGACAGCTGATCCATCGACTCCAATGGTAGCGCAAATTGTTGCGGATCGGCACAGAACTCATGACAAATTTTATCTTTTAGCTTATCTGAAGTCGTCTGTTCCGTGCGATTACACTATAATCCAGATCCATTCTTAAGACCCCTACTGAAGCGACTTCAACGCCAGCAGGACAAGGCCATTCAAAGGACCCCCAATGACAGCAATCACCGAAGCATTGACCGCAGATCACAAAGCTTGTGATGAACTTCTGGCCCAAGCAGAAGACAGTATCTCGACAGCGGACTGGCAGACCGGCAGCCCGCTATTTCACAATTTTCGTGAGCGCCTGGAACGACACCTGGCTGCCGAGGAAAATATTTTGTTCCCGAAATTTGAGCAGGCCACCGGACAAACCGCTGGGCCCACACAAATGATGCGTATGGAACATCACCAGATGCGCCAGCTGCTGGTGGAAATGGACCAGGCGGTCTCTGAGCAGGATGATGCGACCTGGCTGGGCCTGTCGGAAACACTGATGATGCTGATTCAGCAACACAATATGAAAGAACAGCAAATTCTCTACCCCATGACAGACCAGGTATTCGGAAACACCGCCGCTGATGTGGTACAACAGATGGGCCTGTAATCACTTCATGAAACCATTTCTCGATGTCAGCATGCTGGAGCCCTGTGAACCCATGGAGCGGGTTCTCGAAGCTATTTCACAGCTTGAAAAAGGTGATTTCCTCAAAGTTTTACACCGTCGCGAGCCACGATTGCTCTACCCTTTATTGGAAAAACTGGGCTACGCCTGGTACTGTAAGCAGCAAGCCGAAGTCCGGTTTATCATCCTGATCTGGCGAGAAAATGACACTTTTGCCAGGACGGCTGCCTTGGCAAATTCCGACAAGCCATCCGCTTGAGTCCACGTACCGCCAACCTGTCGCTGGACCAAGCACCTCCCATCTCGGTACCACTGCGTTTTTTTCTCACAGCTCCCGTGCTCGGCCTGGTCGCCGCCTTACTGGCTCTGGCAGCTGGTCCGGACCTGTATAGTTCGCGATGGAACCCGTACACGTTGGCCATCACTCACCTGTTCACACTCGGGTTCATGGCACAAATCATGTGTGGGGCCATTCTGCAGATGCTGCCTGTGGTCGCTGGCGCCCCGGTCCCCCATGTCACAAGAATTGCCAAGCTTTCGCACCCGTTGCTGACCGCCGGCGTTCTGCTATTGGCAACGAGCCTGTTGTTCACAGATCAGTACTGGTCACTGCTGGCCAGTATCTGCTTGATTCTCGGCTTTACGATTTACCTCGCTGCCACAGGACTGGCCTTGTGGCGAAACCGAACCAGCAGTCCCGTGTTCCAGGCACTGGTGCTGGCTTTATTTTCACTACTACTGACTCTGCTACTGGGGTTGGTCTTGCTGGCTGCATATCGAGACTGGTTCGTCCTTCCAGGTATCAACATCCTGGCCGATGTACATCTCAGTTGGGGGTTATTCGGTTGGATCGGCTTGCTACTGCTCGGAATTGCGTATCAGGTCGTACCCATGTTCCAGATCACACCAGAATATCCGGCATGGATGAAAAAAGGCCTGGTATTGTGGCTATTCGGCAGTTTGCTGCTTTGGAGTGGACTACAAATCACCCCCCTGCTCAATATCAGGCAAACTTACCCCGTGTTACAGACACTAACCCGCCTGGCGATATTTGGCGGTTTTGTACTGTTCTGCATCATCACACTGCGCCTGCAATATC
>DRJH01000481.1 GCA_011052285.1 Gammaproteobacteria bacterium | reverse complement strand
TCGTACTCGAATGGTCACATATGACCTATATGCTCACATTCTCCGTGCGAATATGCCTGGTACTGAACCAAAATCTAAACACGCTGAATCGTTACAAAAGATTTTGCTCTCTTTATTTCTTTTAGGAGCCGTACCATTTTTGAGATTCTAAAACAACGCAAACCGGCCACGTTAAGTCTGATCGGCATCAGCTTGTTGGTGGGCTTGATTACTCAGCTGGGCAAAAATATGCAGTTGGTGGCTCCGCTGCTGATTTCCAATTACCTCGCCGGCCTGCCAGAATTAAGCCAGGGTCAGTGGTGGCGACTGTTGACCCCCATTTTTTTGCATTTCGGCCTCTTGCATCTGGTATTTAATATGCTATGGTTGTGGGATCTTGGAGATGTTCTGGAGCGGGTTCAGGGCAGCCGCTGGTTGCTGCTGTTCGTCATCTTTATCGGAATCGCCTCGAATCTGGCCCAGTATGTTTATGCGGGACCCCTGTTCGGTGGCATGTCGGGGGTAGTTTATGGATTGCTCGGTTATCTATGGTTACGCGGCTATCTGGATCCACATTTTCCACTCCGACCCAACAAGTCCGTGGTCTACCTGATGCTGGGCTGGTTTGTGCTCGCCTGGACAGGCCTGTTGGGACCCATCGCCAATATGGCTCATACCATCGGTCTGACAGGAGGAGGCATTCTGGCCTTGATCACGGTAAAATGGCCCATGCAACGAATCAAAAGTGACAGATGGTGACTTCCTATTATATGCTCCTGTGTGGCAAGTACCGGTATGGACTACTATCCGGCACTACCCGGACCAGCGCCAAGCTTCGCCTGTTCCTTGCTACAGGGATACTATTAGCCGGCATGATCTTCGTTCCCTGGCAGGTCCAGGCCGTACAGATACCGGTTTACCAGCCTTTTCTCGGCCACTACAAGGGGCATGCCTTACTTGTCGATGGCGATAAAAAGCAACAGCGAGATTTAGCCGTTACCATCAGTGCAGTGGATGATGGTTTCCGCTTGCAATGGCAGACGGTTGCCTATTACAACAACAAGGTCAAAACCAAAAACTACTCCATTGCCTTCAAGGCCTCCGGACGAGCCAATATTTACCGTTCGGCAATGAAGAAAGATCTTTTTGGTGCACCCCAACCTTTGGATCCGATGAAAGGCGAACCCTACATCTGGGCCCGCTTCAAAAACAACACCATGACGGTCTACGCATTGATGATTACAGATGACGGTGGTTACGAATTCCAGATCTACGACCGCACATTAACCAACGACGGAATTCAGCTGACCTTTCGCCGAATCCGCAACAACAACATACTCAAAAAGATTTCTGCTCACCTCTTGCGCCAAAAATAATGGCCCAAATACTGACAAAGAAGCAGGGTAAAACATAATTTTGCCATAACTTTGCTGTTTTGTTGCCAGTTCTGTCTCTTAGTATTGAAGCCGAGGTATTCGACATATCCTCCTTCTCGTTATTTTTTCAGACCGCCCTGGTGGCGGTCTTCTTTTTCGAGTCGAAAATGATGCAGGTTCACCCCCAGACGAACATCTTCGCGCAGTGTGAACAGCCGCTGTGCAACCCGGGCCTCACCAGCACCTTTGCGCAAAACTTTGCCGACTCTCCCTGACATCTGATCTGCTGCATCCAAAATCCGTGATAAACCACCATGCTCGGCAATCAGCCGTGCTGCCGTTTTCGGCCCCACCCCAGTGACACCACCGACGCCGATACTGTGATTGCCAACCAGGGCAAAATAACTGACCAGATTACGTGGCAAAACCTGGTATCGCTGTAGACAAAATTCCCGATCAAGCATTTTTTTGCCAAAATGATCGTACACTTGTAGCAATGGACTCAATAACTGGCACATCAGACGATCTGTGGAGAGAATAATGATCTGCCCCCTCCTGGAAACCACACCACGGGCCAATGTAGCAATGACATCATCAGCCTCATAGCCATCCGCCGAAACTTCGTACACTCCCCCCTCAGCGATAGTACTTACAATATCCGGCAATGCATGCCGCAATGCTGCCGGCATGGCTGGACGGTCCAATTTATAGGTGGGTAAAAACTTGCGACGCCAATTATGGCGGCTGTACTCCATAACCAGCACGGCATGACTGGGCCTGAATAAATCAAGATTTTTACGTATGGCCCGCAACGATTGTGTAGCCGTGGCTTCGATCTTAAGCTGCTCCGTCGTCTCGGGTTGTCCCGCATAAATCCTGCGAATCAGGTTCAAGCCATCGACTAAAAGAATGCACACTGTCTGTTATTCCCTGTAATCACCCGCTATCGAAAAAAAGCACCTGCATTCATTTTTTGTTGCCGAACATAAAATTACGCTATCATTCGCAGTCCGCAACGTGAGCCATCGTATCACAAGCCATTGCGACCGGAGTCAGCATGTCCTGGATTAACACAACTGCACCTGAATCAGCCAAAGGCACCCTCAAAGGTGCCTATGAACGTATTCTTAATGAAGGCACACGGCTATCCAATGTACTGAAAGTCCATAGCCTGTTCCCGGAAGCCATGCTCAGTAATCTGGATTTATATGAAATCCTCATGTATGGCTGTAACGAACTCAGCCGTGCGGACTGTGAGTCGCTGGCTGTCGTTGTATCAGCTGCCAATAATTGCCCCTATTGCGTCAGTCATCACGGCAGTGCCTTATCCTGTTATGAATCCGATAACTCCGTCCTCAAGAAATTACTGGCTGATTTTGAATTCCTCGACACCCATGATCGTGAATCTCTGATCCTCAAATATGCCCTCAAATTGACCCTGGCACCTAACCAGGTGAATAAACAGGATATCGAAACATTACGCACGGCCGACTTCACCGACCGGGGGATTCTGGAAATCAACCTGATCACTGCCTATTTCAATATGCTGAACCGAATTACCCTGGGCCTGGGTGTTGAGTCTTCTCCTGATGAACCACAACCCAAGAGCTCCAGCAAATCATCCACCCTAGCCTCTCCAGAGTTACACAAATCATGAATTTTGAAAAAGTTGCTTTCGCTTTTTTTGTATTGCTGGCGCTGACGCTCAATTTCAGCTTCTTTGTCGGTGATGTAGCCGACCCGGTTGCGCACAATGTTTTTGAGCTTTTTGCTGCGATTGTGGTCAGCCTCATTGCCACGATCATGAAATTTGGTGACCGCACCCAACTTGGTGCCCTGCTGATCGCCTCCAGCCTGGTTGCTGATCTACAGCTGATCATAGCCGCTGTGGTCTGGGGTTATGCGGAACATATTGCCAACAACCTGTCTGATCCAGCTACTATCGCCAGCATCGTTTCTCTTTCCGGAGGCGCCGTATTGGCCAATATTGTATCCGTTGTACTGCTCACCGCCGAGGCACTCACTGCCAGACGCTAGGAGGCTGTCCGGTAAGCCTGCTCGCATCATTCAAGGCACACTGGTGGTGATGATCTGGCCAGACACATTGCTTAGTGAGGACGATGACATTATCCAGACCATGGCACTCGTGCCACGATCTGGTAATGCCGCACAACCACGGCTTCAGCCTGAAGAGCCATGAAAAATATCTTTTTTTTAATTTTACGTCGTATGCGCAGGCCCCTGATTCTACTGATATCGGTCTACGCTATCGCGGTCCTTGGTCTGGTGCTGATCCCCGGTCAGAACGCCAAGGGCGAACCCTGGTCGATGGATTTTTTTCACGCCTTCTATTTTGTCAGTTTCATGGGTTCGACCATCGGTTTTGGAGAACTGCCCTACCCATTTACCGACGGTCAGCGTATGTGGACACTATTTTCAATCTATGCTTCGGTCATCACCTGGCTGTATGCCATTGGCAGCCTGCTATCACTAATCCAGGAACCGGCATTTCGTCAGGCTGTCATCCGCAGTGTCTTCCAGCGTGCGGTTAAACGAATTCGTGAGCCCTTCTATCTGATCTGTGGCTACGGCGATACCGGCAGCAAGTTGGTCCATGCGCTGGCCAAATACGACACCCACTCCGTGGTGATCGGTGACGACCAGGACCGACTGAACGAGCTGGAGATCGGTACCACACATTTATTCGTACCTGCTATCTGTGCGGATGCCAGTGATCCTTCCATTCTGGCTGATGCTGGCCTCAACAATCACTATTGCAAGGGGCTCATTGCTCTGACCAATAATGATGAAATCAACCTCAAGATCGCCATCACAGGAAAACTCCTGAATACATCACTACCGGTAATCAGCCGTTCAGACAATCATGATACCGGATTGAATATCGCCTCTTTCGGAACCGAGTACATCATTAATCCCTATGAATCGTTCGCTAACCGCCTGGCCATCGCCTTACAATCCCCAGGTATTTATCTTCTTGACCAATGGCTAACCGGCGCGCCGGGCAGCACCCTCACTGACCCGGTATTCCCGCCACGGGGAAAATGGATACTCTGTGGTTTTGGCCGTTTCGGAAAAGCCGTATATCACAAACTGACCGCCGAAAATATTCCCGTGCAGGTGGTAGAAGCTGACCCGGATACCACACACCCACCGGCAGGCACGGTCATCGACCGGGGCACTGAAGCGGATGCGCTACTGCAGGCAGGTATCCAGGAAGCGGTCGGCATTGTGGCTGGCACCGATGTCGATGCCAACAACCTGTCCATTATTATTACCGCAAAAATGCTCAACCCCGAATTATTTTGTGTCGCCCGCCAGAACAATCAAGAAAACCAACCGATTTTTCAAAAAGCCGGCCTGCAATTGATCACCCAACGCAGTGAAATCATTGCCCGGAAAATTCTTTCACTATTACAAAATCCGTTACTGGCCGATTTCTTGATTGCCATAAGAAGCCAGGAAGAACCCTGGGCTGACCAGCTACTCAGTAAAATTTGTACCGTAACGGACGATCTGATACCCGTGAACTGGATTGTGACCATCAACGAATCCGACTCTCCTGCAATCTGTAATAAACTGCGCGAAGATGAGCCCCTGTCACTGGTTATTTTACAAAATCATCCTCAACAACGGGACATCCAACTACCCTGCGTACCCATAATGCTACGTCGCAACCATGACAGCATCCTGACCCCGGAATCGACAACAGCATTGAAGGTCGGTGATCAAATCCTGTTCTGTGGCCGTGACCAGGCCAGAAAACAGATGCAGTGGACTCAAAATGTTACGGATTATCTGGACTATGTGATCACAGGCAAACCACGCCCAACCATCCGCTTACCTGCCTGGCTGCGAAAAAAAATTAATAGCTGATCAACACCTGCCCCAAACCGAATAACGAAACCAACCCCAATACGGCTCCAATCACACGCTTAAAAGAAACGGCATCAACCCCGAGCAATTTTCGATGCACCTGCAAACCCAGATAATGCCCTGCTGCAGCACAAGGCAGTAACCATAACTGCTGCTGGAACTGAAAATCCACCCCCGCTACCGCGAAGGCGATCACCTTGAACAGCACCAGTATAAACCAGAGTACAAAGCAGGTGTTGCGTAGCTGCGATGCCGCAACATGACGCACAAACGCCGCTACAATCAAAGGCGCACCGATTAGTGAAATACCGCTGACATAGGCGCCCAGTATCAAAAGAACGAGATCGGTAAGTTTATTCCCTCGGCTTAGCTGTAGATTCAACAGATACATCAGGGCATAGAACAAGGTCATTGTGTAGACCATGATCGTTAACCAACTGCCCGGCAACGTCAACAACCCCAAAATACCGACCAATTTGGGCACAAACATGATTGCCATAGCCTTTTTTAGATAGTGCCAGTCTACATTTCGAACATCCATACCCACCGTTAAACTGGAAAATATCAGTAGCTGAATAGCAATCAGAGGCAAAAAAACCAACGGGTCATTGATTACCAGCAGCATCAATGGCAGGCTGAGCACAGAACCACCAAAGCCCAGCCCGGAACGCACAAAACCACTCCAGACAAACAGCAAACCAATGATTCCATACTGCCAGAGTAATAAATGATCCACGTTGTTGCGCCTTATGTTTTAGATATCCAGCCAGTCATCATTACGGCGTAGCATTATAGGCCACTCCCCATAAGCACAACGGGGCTTGGAGTGCGTTTTCTGAACGCCAAACAGCAAGTCAATCCGTCGCTGGCACAAACTGCCATCATCCGCCATGATAGATATTCACGTAGCGCCCCACTTGCTATAATCCGCTGTCCTGTTGTTGCCGTTAAATACCATCTACCCTACCCGGTATGCCCACACACTACCCAGAAAATTCCGTCGGCCTGATCGTACCATCAACCGCACATTTTGCTGACCCACTGCAGCTCAGTTGTGGTGAGGTACTGCCAACCTTCGACCTCATCTATGAAACCTACGGCACACTGAATCCTGATGCCAGCAATGCCATCCTTATCTGTCATGCCTTGAGCGGCGATCATCATGCTGCCGGCTTCCACAGCGCCGAGGACAAAAAACCCGGCTGGTGGGATACCATGATCGGCCCCGGAAAGCCGCTGGATACGAAGCAATTTTTTATCGTTAGTTGCAACAATATTGGTGGCTGTGCCGGCTCCACGGGACCTACCGCGATCAACCCCGGATCGGGCAAATGCTATGGCCCGGATTTTCCTATCGTCACGGTCCAGGATTGGGTGTCCAGCCAGTCAAGATTGGCCGATCTGCTGGGCATCCACCGCTGGCTGGCGATTGTTGGCGGTAGCCTCGGTGGCATGCAGGCATTACAATGGACCATCGATTTTCCAGATCGAGTTGCTCACGCCCTAATCATCGCTGCAGCACCGAAACTCACTGCACAAAATATTGCTTTTAATGAAGTTGCCAGACAGGCTATCCGAACCGACCCGGACTACCACGATGGCTGGTACAGTGAGCACAATACGCTGCCCGCCCGAGGACTGCGTCTGGCCCGCATGCTGGGACATATCACCTACCTGTCCGATGATATCATGGCGCAGAAATTTGGCCGCGACCTGCGTCAGGGAAAAGTGAATTTTGATTTCAGTGTTGATTTTCAAGTGGAAAGTTACCTGCGATACCAGGCCGACAGCTTTGTCGGTCGCTTTGATGCCAACACCTATCTGCTGATGACCAAATCACTGGACTATTTTGATCCTGCGGCCAACCACAATGGTAACTTAACCCTGGCCGTGGCTGCTGCGACTGCGAGTTTTCTGGTCATATCCTTCAGCAGTGACTGGCGATTTGCGGCGGGTCGTTCCCGGGAAATCGTCAAGGCCTTACACGACAACCATCTCAATGTAAGTTATGCCAATATCACCTCATCGAATGGGCATGATGCTTTTCTCATGCAAAACCCACAGTATTTTGGGATCGTCCAGGCCTATATGGATCAAGCGGCCAGCAGAGCATGAACAAACTATCAACAAATACAATGCCCTCTGCCAGAGGAATCCTGGCTCAGCGCCCTGATCTGGCCCTTATTGCCGACTGGATCAAAACCGATACAAAGGTTCTAGACTTGGGTTGTGGAGATGGTTTGCTCTTGCAATACCTGCAGACTACAAAAAATGTCAGCGGATACGGCGTCGAAATTGATGATTGTCATATCGCCCCCTGTCTGCGCAACGGGATTAATGTCATTCAGGGCAATCTCGACCAGGGACTGGCGGAATTTGACGACAATTCTTTTGACTATGTGGTCCTTTCGCTAACCCTACAGGCCATGCACAACCCGGCACCATTACTCGATGAAATGCTGCGTGTCGGCAATGCCGGTATTGTTACGTTTCCTAATTTCGGGCACTGGAGAATCCGCTACAGCCTGGGTGTTCACGGCATTCTTCCCGTCACCCCCTCGTTGCCCCATCAATGGTATAACACACCGAATATTCGCTTGTGCACCCTGGGTGATTTTGCAGAACTGTGTCGACAAAGAAATATCAGCGTACAACAACGCCAGACCATGGATCACAATCACATCGATTCCGTCATGACCAGGCTGTTTCCAAGCCTGTTCGGTGAAATCGCCCTTTATCGTTTCACACGCTACATTTCCCAGTCAATTTAATAACCAGATCATTCCGCTATGTCAGAACTAACGCGTTTACTCACCTACTTAGGCAACGATACAAACTGGATCCTGCAGGTCTTCGTTGTGGTCTTGCTGACCGTCCTGTGTAATACCCT
>DRJH01000480.1 GCA_011052285.1 Gammaproteobacteria bacterium | reverse complement strand
TTATGCCGAGCTCGATGCACCCAAAATCACGCGATTCACCTTGTTTTCGGGTGCTACTCGGAATAATCCGGAACTCGGCATTATGCCTCTTATTCTGATCTCGGAATAAGAGGCACAGCTTCGCTACCCATCTGCTCGAACAGGGCCTGAGCCTGCGGCATATTCAGGACCTGCTCGGCCACGCCAGTCCCACCACCACGGCACGCTATACACGCCTGACCAATGTCACCGAACAGGATGCTGCTGCTGCCATCAATCGGCTGGCCAATCGCCTGAACGTTGAGCTTCGGAGGCTGTGATCATGGAACTGGCCTCCCTCATTCAACAGTACCTTCCGGCTCTCAAGGCCAGGCATTCAGGCCGACTCTTGCCTGCACATCTCAATGCTATCACGGCGATGCTGTGCTGCCGGACAGCCGATGCCGGTCAGATACGGCTGCACTGTACCGAGTGTGCCTCGCAGACCCTGCAGCCACGTTCTTGTGGACACCGCAGTTGCCCGAAGTGCCAGAACCATGAAGCCAGCCTTTGGCTGGATCGACAACGGGCCAAGTTGCTACCGGTCGAGTATTTTATGACGACCTTCACCTCCTGTTTGCCACGGCCATCAGCACCCTGAAAGACTTTGGCCTTAACCCCACATCTGGGCGCGGATATTGGCCTGACAAATGGGTCGTGGATTGCAGGCATGTCGGGAAAGGGGAACCGGCTTTGGCGTACTTGTCTCGCTACCTGTACCGCGGCGTTATCAGCGAAAAGAATATCATTGCCAATCAAGCAGGCAAGGTGACGTACCGCTATACCGAAGGGAAAACGGGCCACACGCAATACCGAATCCTCAAGGGCGAAGACTTTTTGTGGCTGGTGTTGCAACATGTTCTGCCCAAGGGCTTTCGCCGGGTCAGGGATTATGGCTTCTTGCACGGTAATGCTAAAAAACTGCTGTCGTTGGTGCAGCTTGTATTGCGGGTTGTGATTGAAGCACATACGCCACGACCACGACCGGTTTTTAAATGCCCCAGATGCCAATCCCCCATGTACATCCTTGGTTTTGCCAAACCGGCCTGGCAATCCGGTTAAGCGCTTTATTTGTAGATCGCGCCCACCCACTGACAGAGGAGAACAAGATCGGTTATGACAAAGCTATCCTGTTGAGTTAGCCTTTAAACGGGCCAGGGTTCCCGCTTGCCTGCAACAAAGTGCGCCTTGAACAGCTGCGCTTCCCGCCCGGGATTGAAATAATATATTTGCTTATATATAGCATCTGCTGCTTTTAACGGGCTTGTCCAACCACGGGATAAGATCGTGGCTCGCTTCGCTCTCACGATCTATCCTTATTCGTTATATTATTTTGCTACCAGTCCTTTTTTGGTACTTGTTCAAAGGGTTCGCAAATGATATTTGTTTCTTTTAGTACTTGAGGGTGAACGTAATATGAGTCGAAACTGAAATTTCTTACGAACACGTATCCATTATCAAATAAAACCTCATTTACTTTCTCAGTAGGGCGTTCAATAGTCAAACATTTGAATTGATATGTATCAAAATCTAAAGTGCTAATTATACGTTCTTCGCACCCTTCCACATCTAAAGAAAAATAGTCAATAATTTTTGGCGCCTTGTTTTGAAGTAGAATTTCATTTATAGGTTTTGCTTGTAACTGTATAATATTCGCTGATGGTAACTCATTACCACGAATAACTTTACTATTATCTGTATCGTCGGCAACTACACCGCCTAATTGACCATTATCTATTCGAAAATCTAACATTTCTTCTTTATCGCTAACTACTGTGCGATCAGTTTGGCAATTCCTGTTTGTTGTTAGTGCCTTATAGAATATTGGATTAGGCTCTATACAGAGTCCGTTCCATCCAAAGTGTTTTTCTAGTATATGCGTATTACTATGAGTTATGCCATCTGCAGCAGCAAGGTCAAGAAAATATCCATTTTTCAAAAATGGAAGCACGTTGAATAGAACCCATTTATCTTGGTGTTTTTGACCCTTGAATTCACCAGATGCTAAAAGATGTTCGATGTGCTTCTTTTGTTTGTCATTCATGTTAATACCAAAATTACCAGAAAAATATAACGTCTAGTTAAGCTGCCGCCCGCCAGACCCAAAAATACTCGCCTGACCTTTAGGAGGCAACCTCCCAAGCATGATTCGGTCGGCTTCAACGGGTTGTTGGACGAAGCCGCTACGCGGCAGAACAAAACAGAATTCATCACTGCTGTCCCAAGGGCATTATTGTCGCCGTTGATAAGGGTTACAACGACTATACCTGGTATAACCAACTGACAGAAAAAGGAATATATTTTGTCACCCGGCTCAAGACCAACGCGAAATACCGAATGATATGCCGCCGCCCTGTATTGAAGAGCAAGGGTCTGATCTGCGATCAAACGATTGAGTTTACGGGTGTTCAGACTGCAAAGAAGTGCCCGGTTCAATTACGCCGCATCGCGTACCGGGATGCAGAAACCGGAAAGCGTTACGTATTTCTGACCAACAACTTCAAGCTATCGGCCAAAACCATTGCCGATATTTACAAGGCAAGATGGCAGGTCGAACTGTTTTTCAAATGGATCAAGCAAAACCTGAAAATAAAATCATTTGTGGGCACCAGCAAGAATGCAGTCTTGACCCAGATATGGATTGCGCTGTGTATGTATTTGCTTCTGGCTTTTCTCAAGTTCCAATCGAAGTTGCAGAAAAGCACGCAACAGATTTTACGATTATTGCAGCTCAATCTGTTTGAAAAAAGGGACTTGATGGTGCTGCTCAGAGGCGATCCTCCACGCGATAATCAACCCGATATTAATCAGATGGTGTTACTGTGAAAGTTAACGGGACAGCAGTGATATTTTCCGGAATATTATCGTGTACCGTCTTGTTAACCATTTTTAAAATTTCCATTCCCTCTTCAAGTCCCCTGCAGTATATAAACCCCTTGTAGGCGCCGGGCATCGGCTTCGCCGTAAATCGGCCGCAGATAACCCTGGCACATCTTGCCTTTGGCCTTTCTGCCGGCCTTGATCGGGGTCTCATCCATCGCCAGCACCCGGCTTTGCAGGATATGGCCGAACTGGGCATGGAAGATGGGGGTTAACAGATCGATGGTGCGGCTGCCCAGGCTGGTTAAGGTGCTGCGGCTTAGCTGAATACCGCTTTGCTGGAGGCGCTGATGTTGCCGGTACAACGGCAGGTGGTACATAAACTTGTCCACCAACATTCCGGCCAGAAAGCTGACATCGGCGAGGCTCTTGTCCAGAACGTTGAGCGGGGCCGGTGGCGTGATGAGTTCATTTGTATCCTTGCGCTTGATCACCGGACGGACATACTTGAGTGCAGCATGGGCAGTTCAATCAGTGATGCAGACTGCTTTTCATGATTCGCCGACTGGCGTAACTGTTTCCGCCAATAACCGAAGGTGCTGTAAGCTAACCTGTGCTGCTCGCAGAATAGGCTTTGCGAAAGGTCGCTGGCCTCGTATTGCGCCATCAGCTGCCCCCATGCTGCGCGGCCTCGGCGAGTGTTGGTGCTTGCGGTGTTTGACATCGTTGATCTCCAGTGAAAAATAAAGAACAACGGCAACTGAGGCCCAGTGCTACTGGAAGTACGCCTTGGAGTGAACGGTTACTGCGCAACTGGAACGGCGTGCACTATATCGCGGCATTTTCACCAGTGTTCCGGAACTAAAGGCTGAGTTAAAGCGCTCATCAAAGTCCATAATGCGGAAAGCGCGAAGCCGTTTAAATGGACCAAGCCGGCAGGCCATATCTTGGCAGCCGTCGGCCGTGCTAAAGAATCGTTACAGAATTAACCGCATAGACCACTAGCCAAACAGACCACTTGCATGTTCACCTGGTTGAAAAGGTACCTTGCGAGCGTATTCATGATAGTAATGACCGCATGGGTGCATCTGTGTTTTCCATGGTTTCTCAGGACCAGCATAATGCAGCAGTTTAACTGTTTCGATGGGGACGGGGTGCCCTTGCCCCGCTTGGCTGGCGTCACCCATGCTCGGTGTTTGCTGTTCGGGGCGTACACCTTGAAATCGTGTCAGGTTGACTCGGGGCTTGGGCACCAGGGCGGCCAGCTTCGCAATGAAGTCCACCGGCTCGAAGATCACGTGGGTAGTACCATCCCGATACGGGGTTT
>DRJH01000479.1 GCA_011052285.1 Gammaproteobacteria bacterium | reverse complement strand
CCGAATTGAAGATATTAGGGTCTGGATGTCGCGCATTGTGAGGTGATTCCTTGGCTCGGCGTGACGGAGCCCAGCACAACGGAATGCCGCTCGTACAGCAATCATCTAAAGGGAAGATACTATTGGATTTTCAGACACTCATTTTTTCACTGCAGCAGTACTGGGCACAGCAGGGCTGTGTGGTCCTGCAACCCTATGATATGGAAGTTGGTGCAGGAACATTTCATACCGCCACATTTCTCGGTGCCATAGGCCCTGAGCCTCTGTGTGCCGCCTATGTGCAGCCCAGTCGACGACCAACGGATGGTCGTTACGGCAATAATCCCAATCGTTTACAGCATTATTTTCAATTCCAGGTGGTGCTCAAGCCATCACCTGATGCCATTCAGGAATTATATCTGGGGTCATTGCAAGCCGTTGGGATCGATTTTCTGCGCAATGATGTCCGTTTTGTCGAGGATAACTGGGAATCTCCTACACTCGGTGCCTGGGGCCTGGGGTGGGAAGTGTGGCTCAATGGTATGGAAGTCAGTCAATTTACCTATTTTCAGCAGGTCGGCGGTCTTGAATGTCGGCCGGTTATGGGTGAGATCACCTATGGACTGGAGCGTATCGCCATGGTTTTGCAGGGTGTCGAGAGTGTTTACGACTTGCGTTGGAACCGAGGGGTTTCCTATGCCGATTTATTCTTGCAAAATGAGCGTGAGTCTTCCGCCTATAATTTTGAATATGCCGATGTTGAGGAATTGCTGCATCAATTCGACGTCTGTGAACGAGTCTGTCGGCAACTCGTCGAGGTGGCGCTGCCGATCCCGGCCTATGAACAGGTTCTCAAGGCTTCGCATACCTTCAATTTGCTGGATGCCCGTCATGCTATCAGTGTGACCGAACGAGCCCGTTATATTGGGCGGGTTCGTGGACTCGCCAGGCAGGTTGCACAAGCGTATTACCAATCCCGGGAACAATTAGGGTTTCCCGGACTCCAGGGGAATGGGAGGGCTTGCTCATGATCGGTTGCAAACCCCTATTGTTTGAATTGGGCACCGAAGAGTTGCCACCGAAAAACCTGCAGCAGCTGGCCAGTACCCTGGCCGAGCAATTGCAACAAAACCTTAACGCACTGCAGTTATTGCCTGAGCAGGTGGCAGCACCGCACTGGTATGCGACGCCACGCCGCCTGGCCGTATTGTTGCCGGCAGTGCGTAACAAGCAGCCAATGGTCCTCAGTGAACGGCGTGGACCTGCGGTAACTGCCGCATTTACTGCCACGGGTGAGCCCAGTCGTGCGGCACAGGGTTTTGCCCGTTCCTGTGGAGTGGAAGTTGCCGACTTGCAGCGCCTGATTACAGACAAAGGGGAGTGGCTGGTTGATCGAAAAAGACAGCCGGGTAAAAAAGCCAGCGAATTAGTACCTGAGGCCATCACGGTGGCTTTGAAAAAACTGCCGATCGCCCGGCGCATGCGCTGGGGCGAGGGTGATGCAGAATTTGTTCGCCCGGTCCACTGGGTCGTGTTGTTGCATGGTAAAACGGTGATCAAAGGCCAATTTTACGGAATCCGGGCCGGACGCAAAACGTATGGGCACCGCTTTCATGCACCAGAGGCCATCAAGCTCGAGCATCCGGGTCAGTATCTGCAGGCCTTGCGCAAACCGGGTAAGGTCATAGCAGACTTTTCTGCGCGCCGGCAAAAGATTGAAAAACAAATCCACAAACTTACTGCCGTAGCGACGGGTCAGGCAGTGGTTACCAAGGCATTGTTGGACGAAGTGACTGCTCTGGTGGAGTGGCCAAAGGCCATATTGGGTGCGTTTGATCCCGAATTTCTCAAGGTACCTGCCGAGGCTCTGGTCTCAGCGATGGCAGATCACCAGAAATATTTTCATTTGATCGATACAGATGGCAAATTGCTGCCCGCCTTTATCACGATCTGCAATATTGATACCCGTTCCGTAGCACAGGTACGCCATGGTAACGAGCGGGTATTGCGTGCCCGTTTATCCGATGCACGGTTTTTCTGGCAGACCGACCGCAAGCACAGCTTGGCCTCGCTCTATTCTTCCCTGGAATCATTGTTGTTTCACAAAAATCTCGGCTCCGTACAGGACAAGAGTCAGCGTTTGCAACAGCTCGCTGTGGTGATTGCCAGCAGCCTGGGGGTGGATGCCAGTTTGTGCAAGCGTGCAGCGATGTTGGCAAAATGTGATCTTAATACCGAAATGGTCGGTGAGTTTCCAGATTTACAGGGCACGATGGGCCGCTATTATGCTCTCGCCGATGGTGAGCCTGATGCGGTCGCGGAAGCGATTTCTACTCACTACCTGCCACGTCACGCTGGGGACACCATCCCGACAGACCGTGTCGGGCAAGTGCTTGCCATTGCGGACAAGCTGGATACTTTGCTGGGCCTGTTTGCCGTAGGGGAAATTCCAACCGGGGACAAGGACCCCTATGCTCTGCGAAGGGCCGCGCTGGGGTTGTTGCGGATCATGACCGAGGCCGGGTTAGCGCTGGATCTTGAGGATTTGTTGCACAATGCTGCCACGGCCTATGCTGAACAGGCGTTTGTAGTCACCGGGCAAGTCCGGATGCAAACCCGGCAGTTTATTGAGGATCGTTACCCGGCGCTGTATGTTGCTCAGGGCTATCCGGGTGATGGTATCCAGGCCGTGTTGGCCTGCCAGGTTCATAGCCCTGTTGACTTTGAGCATCGGCTCAAAGCAGTGAATGACTTCAGAAAACGACCCGAGGCGGCGGCACTGGCTGCGGCCAACAAGCGTATTGCCAATATCCTGAAAAAAACCACAGTTCCCACAACTTCGGTACAGGCAGCCCGGCTTGTTGAGCCCGCAGAACAGCAATTGTACCAGTCTTTGATGATTCTGCAGCGGGAGGTAAGGCCTTTGCTTGCTGCTGGAGAGTATGTAGAGGTCTTAGGTAAGCTGGCGGGTCTGCGCGGGGTTATAGACAGGTTTTTTGATGAGGTCATGGTCATGGTCGATGACCTGGAAGTACGTAACAATCGACTGTCGTTGTTACAGCAGCTGGCCGCACTGTTCCTGAACGTAGCCGACATCACTCACTTACGGATAGACACACCATGAATGTGACGATCTACCAGTATCCGGGCTGCTCGAATTGTCGTAGGGCACTCAAATTTTTGCGGCAACAGGAGATCCCCTTCGAAAGCATCGATATTTCGCTCACGGCACCGGGCCGTGAACAATTACTGATGATGCTTCAGGCCTATGGTGGGCAGTTGAAAAAGTTGTTTAACACCTCGGGCCAAAAGTATCGGCAGCTGGCACTGAAAGATCGTTTGCCGCGAATGTCAACAGATGAGGCACTGGCGCTGCTGGCAAGTAATGGTATGTTGGTTAAGCGTCCGTTTGTACTCTGGTCCGAAGGGGCTCTGCTGGGCTTCAAAGAGTCTGAATGGCGGCAGCAATTATTGGGAGGGAATGACCGGTGAACATACAAAAACATACCTATCCGGCGATGCTGGCCGCAGTCCAGGCCTTTCACAACAAGCATGCGCTGCGCCAGGAAGGTGGTGAGGATATGCCTTATCGAGTGGCGCTGATGGCCGAGGAACTGGGTGAGATCTCCGCTTGTGTTACCAAGGGCAAACCACAATCAGAACTGGCTGAGGAATGTGCAGATTTGCTGATCCTGCTGTTGGGAACCGCCATAGCCGGTGAATTTGATCTGCAACAGGCCTTCTGGGATAAAATGACAAAACTTGAGGGTCGTAGTAGTCGTGTGGTCAATGGTCGGATTCGGGTGTCGGAGTTTACCGATTCATGAAATTGCTGATCCTCGACCGTGACGGGGTTATCAACGTGGACTCTGATCAGTACATCAAGACGCCGGAAGAATGGCAAGCTCTTCCGTGTAGTTTGGAGGCGATTGCCAAACTATGTCGCAACGATTATAAAATCGTCGTCACCACCAACCAATCCGGCATTGCGCGTGGACTGTTCAATATGAGTATGCTGAATAAAATCAACAATCGGATGTTGACCCAGGTACGACAGAAAGGTGGTGATATTGCTGCTGTACTATTTTGTCCTCATGGGCCTGAAGATGGTTGTAACTGCCGTAAGCCCATGCCGGGTATGTTCAATGAATTGGCGATGCGGATGAAGACCAGCCTGCTCGGAGTGCCCGCAGTGGGTGATAGCTTGCGAGATTTACAGGCAACGCGGGCAGCCAGGGCTTTTCCAGTGCTGGTGCGTACCGGCAAAGGAGAACAGACCCTGGCCAGTCGCGATAAGGACTGGTTGGCGCAAGTACCGGTTTTTGATGATCTGGCTCATTTTGCTGATGCCTTGTTGCAGGGCGAACTGGATCAGCGTATTGCGGAGTTCGTCGATAGCAGCACAAGGGGTCCGTGCCCGGACAGCCTCCGATGACGGCTAAAGATTGATGCTGGTTCTGCGGTCGTTACTGTTTTTGCTGCTGCAAGTGCTGACGGCCATTCCATTCAGTCTGCTGGCCGTACTGGTTTGGGGGTTCCCGGCGCGGCTACGGTCACGTATTATCGGTTCCTGGGCACATTTGATCACCTGGCTGCTGGGCAAGATCTGTAAGCTGTACTACCGGGTTGAAGGGGCTGAGCAGCTCCCTGAGCGAGCGGTACTGATTTCCAATCATCAGTCAGCTTGGGAGACGATCGCCTACCAGGTCATCTTTCCTCCACAGGCTTGGGTGTTGAAACGGGAATTGCTCTGGATTCCAATTTTCGGCTGGGGTTTGGCAGCGACCGTACCGATTGCAATTGATCGGAAGTCTCCACGCAAGGCGCTGGAGCGGGTAGTTAGTGAAGGCCGGGAGCGTTTAAACGGTGGGCGCTGGGTGGTGGTTTTTCCGGAAGGCACCCGCATTCCCCCCGGCGATGTCAGTAAATACAACCCAGGCGGTGCTCTGCTGGCAGTCAAAGCCGGTGTGCCGATTGTCCCGGTCGCCCACAATGCCGGGATTTTCTGGCCCCGACGCGGTTTTATCAAGCATCCGGGCACCATTGAGGTGGTGGTTGGGGAGCCCATAGAGACGGCAGGCCGCAAGGCTAAAGAAGTTAATTTGCAGGTGGAACAGTGGATTCGCCAGCAGCAGGTACGGTTGCCGGGGCAGTTGGTATTGGGTTAACACGACCGGTCGGTGTTGGTAAGGCTTGCTTGTCCACAGGGTTGTGGCATAGTGACTCGATCGGCAGATCGATCTTGGCACCATGGATAGCACTGAGAACCGCAACACCTTGTGCACTAATCTGATATACCAGGTCGGAATCGTTGCTTTGGTCCATGGTTTTGCCGGTATCCAGGTCCAGCTCGGTATTCGGTTTAAGCAGGATCGGCCCCAGCAAAATCGGGTCCAGTCCATCAGCAACACGGCCGTACAATACCAGTTCCTGCAGCGTTAACACCGGGTCAGTGGTGCTGTCGTTGCGTTCCCAGGTAAACAGAAATTTGCCGCTGGCATTTCGATTCGTGTGGACGATGGCCACACCCTGACCACGGTGACGCTCGTTCAGATGCAGCAGTCCACGCTGCATGCTGAAAAACTGTTCAAAGCTAAAATTGTCCCGGAGCGTGGTAACATAACGATCCGGCTCGACCAGGAACTGTCGTTGCATCAAGCTGTCGTATTCATCGTAGACGACACTGCAGTCAAAATAGCCGGCGACGGCGGGGCTACTGACACCGAACAGCAGTAGACAGAGGGTGCATAGTAAGGCTGGGAAATTCATGCCGGTATTATACGTGAACAGAAAATCATTGACAGTCCAGGGCTAGGTATTCATCGGTGCTCAATAGTCGCATAGGAGCTGCAAATAAATAACATGGCTATATATATACCTGGATTTACGTTACCTAAATTCGTATCAGATTAGCGTGATACGATTGAGCAAAATAACGAATTGTGATTGTTCCACATTGAGTTTTTTGTGATAGAGCAACGCTAAGATGATGTGAAGGCTGGATATTAAATGGCTATATTATTTATTTATAGATCCTTAAAGGCAGCTTCCTGTTG
>DRJH01000478.1 GCA_011052285.1 Gammaproteobacteria bacterium | reverse complement strand
GCAGTTTTTTCAGCGTCAGTCGCAAGCGATCACTCAATTGATCAAACATATGGTGTATTCTCCGGCCTGATAAAAGAGTCCATTTTCGCATATCAGGCTAATTACAACCAGTTTTCTATGCCGTCAACATGAGCAATCAAACGACCACCGAAAAAAACAGCTGGCAGGTTTATATCCTGCGCTGCGTCGATGGCAGTTTATATACCGGCATTACCACTAACCTGGCGAGACGTCTACAGGAACACAACGGCCAAACACACTGTGCAGCCCGTTACACCCGCAGCCGACAACCGGTTGAACTGGTCTACCACGAACCAGCCTGCGACAGAACGGCAGCAGCAAAACGGGAATACCGCATCAAACAGCTTAGCCGACCACAAAAGCTGGCGCTTGCAAATTCAGTCTGTGAAATACCGAACCCGGCCCACGATGAGCCGACGGCTTGCAACTCTACGTGGGAGCTTGCTCCGGATCGTGATCCAGCATGAAGCCTGCTGCTGACAAAATGGATAATCCAGGTTCAGACAACAGTGCGGCCGTTGCCCAGGTTGCAGGACTTGGGCGACGTCTCGGTGCCCTGCTTTATGACAGTCTGCTATTGGTTGCGGTATTGTTGCTGGCCGGATTGCCCCTGCCGCTGATACCTGAATCAGTACAACATCAGTGGCCCATCCAGCTCCTCATCCGCGGCTACCTGCTACTGGTAAGCTTCGTCTTCTTTGCTCGCTTCTGGACCCACAGCGGCCAGACTCTGGGCATGCGTACCTGGCACCTGTTCATGATCACATCCCAAGGTCAGCCGCCCGGATGGGGAAGAGCGCTGCTGCGATTTATGACCGCTCCCATCGCACTGCTACCCCTCTTTCTGGGCTTGGTATGGCTGGTCTGGGATGAGCAGGGTTTGGCTTGGCATGACCACTGGTCGGGTACCCGTATTGTCCACCGGGCAGATCAGGCCACCCTACGCAACATGAATAAGGCCAGCACACTGAACACCAGCGTCGGTAAGGCGGCCGCCAGCAAAGGGGGTACACCATAAATCTGTACCAGGTAACCAAAACCTTTGCTGAATACATAAAAGGCCAGACCCAACATGATACCAACAAATAGATTACGTCCGGTTGAGCCGCTGCGGGCTTGTCCGAAAACAAAGGGGATCGCCAGCAACACCATCACCGCAGTGGAAAAGGGCTCAATCACCTTACCCCAGAAGGAAAGCTCATAAACACTGGTTTGCTGTGCATTCTCCCGCAAATGCACAATATACCGCCATAATTGAACGGCCGAGAGCTGATCAGGATGGATCAGAAACACTGACAGAATACCGGGTGTCACATCGGTAATCCAACGTGCTGATGAAGCCTGCTGTGAAGTGACGCGCTGTTCTGATAACAAGGTCTGGCGAACATTTTCGATAATCCACTTGCCCTTTGTGAATACGCCACGATCCGCAGCAACCAGCGAACGCAGACGCTTTTTGTCATCAAACTCGAAAACCTTGAGCCGCAACACAGTCAAATCAGGAAGAACCTCCCCGATATTGACAAAACTTCGGTTGTCTCGCAGCCACAAGCCAAAGTCGGTTTGTTGTTTGACCTGACTATTTAAGGCCTCCGAGCGAATCCGCTGGGCTGTCGTCTCGGCGACCGGGGTCACAAATTCACCGACCAGGATACCCACTAACACATACAGACTCCCCACTTTCATAATCGCAAGTGCAATCTGTAGCAAAGACACACCACTGGCTCGCATCACCACCAACTCGGAATCTGCCGCCATGGCGGAGAGCCCGAGAATTGTTCCCAGCAAACCGACCAATGGAAAAATCTCGTAGATACTTCTTGGCGCACTCAGCAACACATAAAGAAGCACTTGTTTAAGGTGGTAGTTATTGGTGCCAATCTGCTGTAACTGATCAATAAAGTTGACCAGCATGAACAATCCCAGCAAAACGCTGAACACCACCAGAGTGTAATGCAGCAGAATTTTACCGATATAGAGATTGAGAATTTTCATGGTCACTACAAAACAGGGCGAGGGCGGGAAAACAGCTGACCAAGATCGGGCAATAAGGGGCGATTCCTGGAACGGCGGTGAAACATGACAATCGCCAACAGCAAAAATAGCGCATGGATCAGCCACAGTAGATACGCGGGCAAATGCGCACCCGATTTAATACTTGCGGTAACAAAGCCAATCGCGTTGGCATACACGAAATACATCCCTATAGCCAAAAAAAGGCTGGGCATACGACTCTTTCGACCGTCTACGAAACTAAAAGTCAGGGCGAATAAAACCAGCACCAGCATACTGAACGGCTTTGAGATTCGCCAATGCCACTCCAGTACCAGCCGTGGTTTATCTGATTGCAACACCTGCCAGGTTGGCATTCCTTTAATGGGCACCACTGCCCGGTACGTCTGTTGATGAGGCAATCGATATGCATAGCGTTCAAATGAAATCACTCGATAACGAACATCTCCGGGGTTGCCTTCATAACGGGTACCATTTTCCAGCACCAAAAAGGAATCTCCACTTATCGGGTCAAACTCCTTGTGAGCAAAGCGGGCAACCACAACACCATCCCGATCCGGTGATGCATCATAGATAAACACGTTCAGGTAACGATCACGCTTTTTATCAAAGGATTCGACATAGTAGACTCCCTGGCCATTCCGGGTCTCCGTAAATACCCCTGGAATAATGCCTGATATTTCACTTCGTGACCGATATTCCCGTAATATTTGTGCAGATACGCGAATTGACAAAGGAGACAAATAAGTTGAAAAAAGCCCGATCAGAAGAACGGAAATCAGTGCCAGTACAGACATCGGTCGCAACAACTGCCATGGCCCAAAACCACAGGCACTGAGCACAACCATCTCATTATCCCGATTCCAGCGTGCCAGTACCATCAACATCGCAACGTAAATCATCATCGGCAAAATGGCATCCAGATTGGTTACCAACTTCAATGCCAACAACAACATCACGGCGTTCACCGGGATGTCTCCGGAAGCAGCCAGTTGCAGAAAAGAAACCAGCCGTACAACCAGAAATATGGACAGAATAATCAGCGATACCCCACCACTGGTGAACAAGACCTCCCGAATCAAGGCCCCGCTGATAATCGGGCTGTTCAAGACTTCACGCGGTTGTTGAGGTAACAATTTATGCATCTTCTTGGCTTCCGCAAGCAAATGGCTGATACTATCAGCCCTATCTTATGGCACCGATATCGTATGGTACGGCAAACTTGAGGCAATCATGAAATGTAAGGCCCATATCACCGACTTGGTACAACAGCCAACCGCTTGTCTGGTCGTCGGCATTTACCACAATAATGAATTCCCCCCCTCCACCACAACGCTGGACAAGCTCACTGACGGCTGCGTACAAAAGGCCGTGGAGAAATCTGGAATCGAGTGGGCCATTGGCAGCAGTCTACTGATTTATGACAGCCCACTCAACAACATCGAACGTATTCTTTTGCTCGGTCTTGGAAAAGATGAGGAACTAAACCCTCGCAACTTCCAAAAACTTGTTCGCCGGATGAGCCGTTGCTTGCGTAACCTGCAGGTCACGCAAGCTTTGACCTGCCTGTCGGAGATCCCGATCCAAAACAAATCTTTGCACTGGAACCTGACACAACAAGTCTTGATCAGCTCTGCGGACGGCTATCAATATTCCCGAACAAAATCAAATGATAAAAATACCCGACCAAAACTTGAGGAACTGGATATTTCACTTCCCACCCGGGCCGACATCACCGCGTGCAAGGCGGTTATTCGAGAGTCTAATGCGATCGCAGAAGGGGTTGAATATACTCGTGAACTCGGTGACCTTCCCGGCAACATCTGTACCCCTGCCTACCTCAGCCGACAGGCAAGACACTTGCAACAATCACTACCGATCAAGGTGCATATACTGGAGCATGCTGACCTGAAAAAAGCGGGCATGGGCGCCCTGTTGGCCGTAGCCAGAGGGAGTCGAAAAAAACCGCGTTTAATCATTATGGAGTATCAGGGGGCACCGAGTACGGAACAACCGATAGTTTTGGTTGGCAAGGGCCTGACCTTCGATGCCGGTGGTATTTCCTTGAAGCCTGGCGCCAAAATGGATGAAATGAAATACGATATGTGTGGAGCTGCCTCGGTACTTGGCACCATGCAGGCAATCGCCAAGCTGGCCATACCGATCCACTGCATCGGCATCATCCCAACTTCGGAAAACCTGCCAGATGGCAATGCCTACAAACCCGGAGATGTCATTACCAGCCTTTCTGGAAAAACCATTGAAGTCCTCAATACCGATGCCGAAGGACGGCTGATCCTCTGTGATGCCCTGACCTATTCCAGACAATTCAATCCAGCGGTCGTCATCGATATCGCCACCTTGACCGGTGCCTGTGTGGTTGCGCTGGGCGGCCATGCCAGTGGCCTGTTTAGCACGGATGAGGAACTGGCACAGCAACTACTCGTCGCGGGTGAACAAGTCCATGACCGGGCCTGGCGAATGCCACTTTGGGATGACTATCAAGAGCAATTAAAAAGTAATTTTGCCGACCTGGCCAATGTCGGCGGCCGTGAGGGTGGTGCCATTACCGCAGCCCGTTTTTTATCATCATTTACTGAGAAACTGCGCTGGGCACATCTGGATATTGCCGGAACAGCCTGGTTATCCGGCAGCAAGAAGGGGGCAACGGGCCGCCCCGTCGCCCTGCTCTGCCGCTATTTAATCAATCAATCCAGGATGGATCAGACCGACAAAAAAAGCGACTAGACAACATGGTCGAACGTACCGATTTTTACATACTGGAAACTGCGCAAACAAAGCTCAAGCTGTCTTTTATCTGTCGCTTGGTGCATAAAATTTATCGGCTGGGTCAGCATTGTTACTTGAGCTGTGAGCCATCACTGCAAATGGAGCTCGATAATCTACTCTGGACCTTTCGCCAGGACAGTTTCATACCCCACCAAATCCATGATCCAAACCACGATGATCATACTGCGCCCGTTTTACTGGGACAACAACCGACCGCATCGTGCCCTGATGACGTGTTGCTGGTACTGACTCCTGAGGTACCAACCGGAGTAGCTCTTCAAGCATTCGGGCGTCTGACCGACTTTGTTTGCAAAGGGAACACGCAAGATCAACAGCTAGGGCGTATTCGCTATCGCTGGTATCAGGAACACAACATCCCCTTACAAAATCACCCCATTAACCAAAGTGTTTTGCGAATATGACTGGCAACACCAAAATACCGGTTTTGAAGAATATTGTTCAGGCTGGCAAACGGCCCCCGATACGAAAGGCCTCAACAACCGTGCCAAGACATACAGGCACCACCTCGGCCACACCCTCTAAGACCGACAATCCACACCCTGGGGATACGAATGAGCTTGAAAACTTGTCTATCACGGGGAAGGTAATTCCACAAAATGGATCACCGAACATCCGGGATCAAGCATTGTACAAACGAGCCGAAATTTTACTCAGTATTGTGGAAGAAGAACTCGGCATCCACCTCACACAACGGCGTAAAAAGCTGCTGGACGCGTTGGCTGAGCAACTACGCAGCTAAGCCAAACCCAACAAACCTTCCCCAGAGCTAAGAACCTACAGCGAAATTTGCTTGTGATAGCGTATAATTTCGCGCTTTCGTGCCACTATTGCCTCACTGACTGACATGCCTGAAAAAACTATCTTAAGCAAGTCTTATGAACCACAGACTATCGAGACCAGACTTTATACACACTGGGAAAATAACGGCTGGTTTCAACCACAGGGCGAGGGCCAACCCTACTGTATTATGATCCCACCGCCCAATGTTACCGGGCGGCTACATATGGGTCACGCCTTTCAGGATACCCTGATGGACACCCTGATCCGTTACCACCGCATGCGGGGAGATAACACGCTGTGGCAGCCCGGCACCGACCATGCAGGTATCGCCACCCAGATGCTGGTGGAACGTAAACTTGAATCACAAGGTGAAAACCGGCACGACCTTGGTCGTGAGCGCTTCATTGAAAAAGTCTGGGAGTGGAAGGCCAAATCCGGAGGTGCAATTACCCAACAGCTACGGCGCATGGGTTGCTCTGTGGATTGGCAGCGGGAACGTTTCACCATGGATGAGGGACTATCTGCTGCCGTCAGGGAAGTCTTCGTTCAACTTTATGAACAGAATTTGATCTATCGCGGCAAACGCCTGGTTAACTGGGATCCGGTACTACTCACCGCGGTATCTGACCTTGAAGTCATCTCCGAGGAAGAGCAAGGCCATCTCTGGCATTTGCGTTACCCCCTGGTGGATCAGAGCGGCTACCTGGTAGTGGCCACCACCCGGCCCGAAACATTGTTCGGTGACAGTGCAGTGGTCGTGCACCCCGAAGATGAACGCTATCGACACCTGATCGGAAAAAAGGTCCGGCTGCCGTTGACCCACCGCCAAATCCCGATAATTGCAGATGAACATGCTGACCCGGAATTTGGTAGCGGTTGTGTAAAAATCACCCCCGCCCATGATTTCAACGACTACGAAGTCGGCCTGCGACACCAGCTTGAAATCATCAATATCCTGAACCCCAACGCCACCCTGCTCTTGCCGGGAACCGCTTATGATGGTCTGGACCGCTATCAGGCCCGCAAACAAGTGGTGGCCGATCTTAAGGCCCAGGATCTACTGGAATTGGTTGAAGAACACAAAATGGTCATCCCACGCGGGGATCGTTCCGGCTCGGCCATCGAACCCTATCTGACCGATCAGTGGTATGTGAAAGCAGGCCCACTGGCCGCAGCTGCGACGGCAGCAGTCGAAGACGGGCGGATTACCTTTGTGCCCGAGAACTGGAGTCGTACCTATTACGAATGGATGAACAATATCCAGGACTGGTGTATTTCACGACAAATCTGGTGGGGACACCGGATTCCGGCCTGGTATGACAATAATGGCAAGGTTTACGTCGGACGCACGGAGCCGGAAGTCCGTGAAAAATATGGCCTCGGCGAACAGCTGCTACGTCAGGATGCAGATGTACTCGACACCTGGTTCTCTTCCGCCCTGTGGCCCTTCTCAACCCTGGGCTGGCCGGAACAAACAGCTGCCTACAAAACATTTTATCCCACCAGTGTTTTGATCACCGGATTTGACATTATTTTCTTTTGGGTTGCAAGAATGGTCATGATGGGCCTGCAATTCACCGATACCATTCCCTTTCATGAAGTCTATATCCATGGCTTGGTGCGTGATGCCCACGGCCAAAAAATGTCCAAGTCCAAAGGTAATATTCTCGATCCCATCGACCTGATCGATGGTGTGGATCTGGAAACACTGGTGAGCAAGCGCATCGGCAACCTTATGCAAACCCATATGGCCGAACAAATCGAGCAGACCACACGTCGTGAGTTTCCCGATGGCATTCCGGCCTATGGCACCGACGCCCTGCGCTTCACCTTTGCCGCGCTGGCCTCGCGAGGGCGCGATATTAACTTCGACATGGGCCGCATCACCGGCTACCGAAATTTCTGTAATAAGCTCTGGAATGCCTCCCGATTCGTACTCATGAACGTCAGTTCCGAGAACAGTACCACAGCACTCGCCATGGCCGGGGAAGGCACGTTGAAATACAGCACTGCGGAGCTATGGATCATCAGCCGTTTACAGGAAGTCGAGCTCCAGAGCGCCCAGGCACTGGATGAATATCGTTTTGATATCATGGCCGCGACCCTATATCACTTTGTTTGGGATGAGTATTGCAGCTGGTATCTGGAATTGGCAAAGGTCACACTCCATCAGGGCAACGCAACTGTTGCAACCTTGGCTGGCACCCGACTGACCCTGATCCGGGTACTGGAAACATTACTGAGACTGCTGCATCCGGTCATGCCCTTTATCACTGAGGAGATCTGGCAAAAAGTCGCTCCTCTGGCCGGACGTGATGGCGAAACCATTATGCTAGCACCCTATCCGGTTGCTGATCCGGAGCGGATCAATCCGCAAGCCCAGTCCGAGATATTGTGGCTGCAACAACTGATTGCCGGAGTCCGCAATATCCGTGGGGAAATGAATATAGCTCCCCGCAAACCGCTGCCCTTGCTGTTCCAACCGGGTGATGAGCTGGATGAGGAGCGTCTGTTGCGCAATCGCATCCAGATCAGCCAGTTGGCCTGTGCAAAATCTCAACAATTGCTGGGTGCTCATGAGAATCCACCACCGAGTGCCACCTCATTAGCTGGCGCAATGAAGATTTTCATCCCCATGGGTTCATTTATTGACAAAGAAGCCGAGACTCTGCGTCTGCGCCGTGAACTGGAACGTCTGCAAAAGCAAGCGCAACGCTGCCACAATAAACTGGCCAACCCACAATTTATCGAACGCGCACCGGCTGTAGTTGTGGCCAAAGAGCGTCAACAACTGGCCGAACTGGAGGCAGCACTCAGCAAATTACAAGAACAATACGATCGGGTGAGCGCCTGGGAGGCTGTCCGAGAATAGGAATTGATTTAAGTGGAAGGCGGTTCATCCCCGCGTGAGCGGGGAACGTCCAAACAGCCAGCCTTCCTCGCAACCTTGCTGGTATGTTTTCAGTTACGATGACCAGCATCACCTATGCCCTTTTTATTCGGGATCGCGGGCGTAACTACGCCTATATCCGTTGGAGGCTGAAGTTCACCTGCTGCCAGCATCACGCTCTCCGAACCATGAGTAAGCCGCAGCCGAAGGTCTTGGCTGGACCAATCCCATTGAACAAAGCGCCCCTGAACTTTGCAATATCTGTCACTTCTAGCTCGCCAGTAAACTCCACGGAAACTACGGTATCGAAACAGCGTTCAATAAAGTGTCGATTGTGAATACCCAACAAACGAATTCTGCCTATTTCCTGGTTTACTCCCTTGGCAGTTTTACCCAATAAACGATCAATCCTTTGTTGAACAGGGGAGAGCGTCTTATAGAGAAAGTCAGGGTGTAGCGTGGCAATTAGCTGTTTAATGCTGAGTAAGGCAATCAATTCGCCGGTATTAAAGAGCAAGGGTGGCAACAAAAATTCTTGTGTTAGATCATATTGATCCCCAGAACCGCGAATATTAACAATTGGGGCACCGAAGCGCTCTCGCATGTCCCGGATCAGTCTTTTTATTGTCGCTTGGGAGCATTCCAAATGTTCACAAAGTATGTGCATGCTGGCCGGTGTATGGCGATTCTTTAGGATTTGATCCAACTGGAAGATGCGCTCATTCTGGATAGGTTCACTATAGCATGAGAATGCCAGGTGATGATCATGGGAACTCAGGTGCACTAATACCTGGCTGCTGTTGAGCAGAGCAACCAGACTCTCGCTTCCAGTGCGCAGATACTCAATCCAGACCGATGCTATTTATCGTGACTGTCGCTAGCCGTCAGTAGCATTTCCCACTGGTGAAATGTAAATATACCGAATGACGCCGGGATTATCGTGAATTGTTGATTTCCATCAGGATTGAAAATGATCCATAGATAGTAGTATCCTGAGGTTATTCGGTTGTAACTATTCAGCGTGTTTAGATTTTGGTTCAGTACAAGGCATATTCGCACGCACGGAGAATGTGAGCATATAGGTCATATGTGAGCATTCGAGTACGAAAATAACACCGTAATGGGACAAAAGATGAATACGCTGAATGGTTACATTCGGTTTAGAAAGGTAACTGTAACGCTTGCTCCGATCGTACCATTCGACATCACGGCGATGCGAATAATCAGAGACAACCGAGAGAAACCAGGCCGCCGTTTCAGAACCCATCGCCGGGTGTTTGGACGGGACCGCTGGAAAGATTCTATGTGAAGGATTTGTCATGAAAAACCATGCCGATAATGAGCAGACTATCGCTGCAGCAGGACGTTTGATTCTGAAACAAATTCTGGCGAATTACCAGGGGTCGGTTGTAGTGAAATTATGGGATGGGGAACTGGTCGTAGGACATTCAGATGCACCTTGTACTGTGATTTTCAACCAGCCCTCAGTATTACGCCAGCTGGTTCTTTACAGGAATATAGTGCACCTGGCAGAAGACTATCTGGCAGAAAAGGTCGATATCGAAGGCGACGTAGAGTATTTGTTTGACTTGGTGTCCTACATGCAGGATCTGGCCTTGTCCTGGTCAACCAGATTGCGCCTGTTACGCCAGGCATTCAGGCTACCACGCCATCGTCGAGAGAAAAGCGCACAGGCGATACGTGCTGGAAATGCACAGCGGCGCAATACAAAACAGAGCATTGCGTACCATTACGATGTTGGTAATGACTTCTATCGTT
>DRJH01000477.1 GCA_011052285.1 Gammaproteobacteria bacterium | reverse complement strand
TATCGATTGTCGATATAGTCCCTGGTTCCATGATCCCCTCAAACCGAAACCTTTGGCGATCAGTGTGGAAGCATCAAGTACCTGGGAAGAGCTAACGGATGAACGCACGGTAATTTCTTTACTGAATAACATTCGGGTCTATGTAGAGCGTCATTGTGCCAAGGTTCGCCAGAGTGAACTCATTCACGGTGGGATTCGCGATCACGTGGCAGTACGAATCAACGGCTATAGAAACGGGCGGTATGCCACGGCTGTGCGTGCTACGTATACCAATGGCAAGTGGAAGGTCAGCAACAATGTAATCCAATGGGTGGCGGATGACCGACGCCGAAAGGCCACAGAAGCTGAGCGCAAGCGCCAGGGAGAGGAGCTAAAGCGCGAACAAGAGGCAAAGTCTCGTGCTCTTGCTGAAAAGGTTCAGGGCTCTCGTCGAGTATTTAATGAGTTTACCGGTCGTGCCCAGGTTGTGCTGTGGCCCAACATTAGTGATTTACGCGCCAATCCTTTTGTATTCAGGGACAAGGTCATCGGAATTGTTACCAATTTTGACACCATGATTGCTGAGAACGAAGCGATATTCACGGTCGGCGGCCCAATCAATGTCGTGGATATTCCAACCACTCGGTTTCAGCGGGCAGGGGCAACTGTTCTGTTGGCTGCAAACGTGGCTGGGCTCAAGCAGATTGAAATGTTAGGTGCTAAGTATACAGTCCCATCTCTCGAATATTTGGACGCTTATCTATGTAAGTCGAATGATTGCAAGGATGTGCTACTGTGGGCGGAGCAACCGGGAGAGGTGTTCGCTGGAATAACAGGAGGAGGTGTGAAAGCAGCGGCAGACAGTTTGCGCCAAGTCGGGAAAAAAAGACAAAAAATTGCCGTCCACAAAGTGGCTGAAGTGCAAAAAACTGCACCAGCTATGGTTGTCGCGAAGTTAAAAAAGAACAAAGCTCCAGCCGTTCGCCGCAGCTCAAGCAAAGTCAACAATAAGGCTGTCAGTCAGGCAGTCTGGGTTGTTCAGATTGGTTTGTATTCGGCACTGGCCAATGCCCGAAAAGTGGTGGTCGATTTACGCAAACGTGGTTATCCTGTGGTCAGCATGTTGGCGAAGTTTGGGAAGAGGACGGTTACGCGATTGTGGGTTGGTCCCTATGGAATGCGGTCTTCAGCGGTACGGATTAGAAAAAAGATCATTGCTATCGCCCGATATAAGCACAGTTTTATCACCTTGAATCCGTTGTCTGGAAAATAAGATATCAGGGCTGCTGATGTGTCAGTCATTTTCAGTAGCAGCAGACACTCCACAGTACCGCCGCCAGAAGATCAGCACGTAGCCCCGATACCCAGAAAAGATTGAGCTGTTCCGCCTGAAAGCATTAAAGTTATACAGGTGGTCTTTCCGTGAAGAAGGTGCCTTTCACGAGGCCGTCACCAATCAGACTCTCAGTGATCTGGCGGGTGTCAGCGCGCCCCTCTTCATGCATCTGACCGGAAAATTCAACGTGCGTGGTGGGATTTACGCCACCCGACCTGGGTCAATACACGTATATCGACTCGGTGCCCCGCTGATCACAGCATGATAGCAACCCATTGAGGTACCCTATGAACAACCCCGTGAGCAATCCCATCACTGGTGCTGGCTATTTTTTGCACGGCCTCAAACTCATCACCCATCCGGCATTGCGCCGCTTCGTCGCCATCCCGTTGGCCATCAATCTGTTGCTGTTCTCGGGCCTGATTTGGTTCGGTGCTAGCCAGTTTGAATCGCTGCTCAATAGCTTTATGCCCGATTTGCCCGGTTGGTTACAGTGGGCCAACTGGTTGTTCTGGCTGCTGTTCGGCGTGGCCACACTGCTGATTCTGTTCTTTGCCTTTTCATTGCTGGCGAACATTATCGCCGCACCCTTTAATGGGTTGCTGGCCGAGGCGGTGGAAATGTATCTCACGGGCCGGCAACAACCGGGTGATACCAGTTGGAAAAAGGCGCTGGTCGAATTGGTGCCCACCCTTGTTGGCGAACTGCGCAAGCTGCTCTACCTGCTGGTGCGGACAGTTCCACTTTTACTTCTGTTCGTGATTCCGGTCATCAACATTGCAGCCCCCTTTATCTGGATCACCTTTAGCGCGTGGATGCTGGCATTGGAATATGCCGACTACCCGATGGGCAATCACGGTCTGTGTGCTGACGAGCAGAAGCAGCGCTTGCGCGAAAAACGCCTGATGTCACTGGGTTTTGGTGGTGCCGTTACACTGGCCACGATGATACCAATTCTGAATTTTCTGGTAATGCCGGCAGCCGTCGCGGGCGCAACAGCGATGTGGGTGGAGCAGTTTGAGGGGCTAACAGAAACGTCTGACAACGTGCCGAACAAGGATTAAACCGTCGATCAGTTCAGCGCACCAAAGCGAGTCAGTGCGGCCTGAGGCCGAACCATTCACTACTGAACAGACGTTTGGCCACGTGGTTTTATCACCTTGAATCTGTTGTCTGGGAAACAAAATATCGGGACTGCTATTGGGTTAGTCATTTCTGCTAGTGGCGGTTTCGCAGGAGCAAACCGGTCGGCTCCTATTCTCGGACGGTCCGCTAGCGGGAGTCCTGTTGTTGCAACGTCCACCCCAATTTATCGGCCAGTCCTGAACTGCGTTGTATTCGGTTTCGGCAGCCAAGGCGAAAGGCCTGTTCCGAGCCATGAATAAGGACGCGTTGGCGGGCCCGGGTAATGCCGGTATAGACCAATTCCCGACTCAATACCGAACTTGAATCGGCATCGGGTAATACCAGCAAGATTTCCGAAAACTCCGAGCCCTGGGCTTTGTGAACGGTCAGAGCCCAGGCCGGACAGTGGTTGGGTAACCGGGCCAGTGGGATTGCCCGTGGTGACTGGTCTACGGCTCGAAACCAGGCACAGAGTCGTTCCTCCTCATCTTCCCAGAGAATACCGGTGTCACCGTTAAAGAGGCCGATTTCATAATCATTTTTCAGTATCATCACTGGCACACCCCGGCAGTATCTCTGTTTACCGAGCAATCCTGCTACAGTGAGTTGCTGGTGAATGTTATGGTTTAGTTCACGTTCGCCATAGGGGCCATGGTGTAACGCAGTCAGCACCCGAAGTTGTTCAAAGGCATCCAGCGCATCGGTAATCGTCCGGCAGTACAGATACTGGCTGTAGCCATTGATAATCCAGTCCATGGCTTGCGGCTGCAGGCATTGCCCGGTTGTGGGTAGCCACTGCAGCTGTGTGCTTGTATCGTGCTGCAATAGCTCCAGTGCGGCACTGCCCTGGCCACGATTCACCAGAATGGCGAGCCTGCCGATTCCGGTGTCTGCGCTAAATCGGTAGCTGGTTTGCAGCTGGGCAATGCAGTCTGTGACTGCGGGAGACTGCGTGTTCGTGGTGGTAGTCCATTGTGGAAACAGGGCGTGCAAATAATGTTGTTGTGACTGGCTGTAGTGTAATTCCTGGCCATGGCCGGTGATATCGCCCAGAACATTGCCGGCTTCGACTGCAGCCAATTGATCGCGGTCACCAAGTAGAATCAGCCGGGCGTTCGTAGGCAGGGCATCGAAGAGCTGCGCCATGAGCGCCAGGTCGATCATGGAAGCTTCATCGACAATCAAGCAATCCAGCGCCAGTTGATTGCCTCGGTGGTAGCGAAAGCTTCGTCCATTGAATCCCAACAGGCGATGCAGGGTGTGCGTCTGTAGTGGTATACCCGGTTCCGTTGGTGACGCAGATACGGTTTTCTGGTGTTCCTGGATGGCGTTAAGAAGGCGTGCGGCAGCCTTGCCCGTGGGTGCAGCAAGCACCACCTTAAGTGCCGGTTGTTGTTTCAGCAGCAGACGTAACAGCCGGTATACCGTGGTCGTCTTGCCGGTTCCCGGCCCTCCTGATATGACCGCAAAGCGATGACGTATGGCGATGGCCGCAGCTTGTTGTTGGTCATTGATCTTCCCGCTGTCAGATTCCGGAAACAGCGACTGGAGCCGCTGTTGTAATACCCCGGATGCAATCACCAACGGTTGTTCCAGGCGGGCTGTGATTGCCGTATAGATTTGCTGTTCGGCATGCCAATATTTGCCAAGGTACAGGCGATTGCCTTCAAGGATTAGTGGGTTCATGCTGCCGGCTTGGCCAACACAGGTGAGTTTGTGCAGGGACGTTCGCCAGGCCACCAATGAAGGTGCCACGGGTTGGGGTGGGTTCGATGCTTCATGGACAGGAAAAAATGCTTGGCCAGCGTACCTCTTAAGATCGATACAGACATCTCCTTCCTGATTGCGCTCGCACACCAGTGCAGCACTACAGGCTGCCAGATCAGCCATTTCGGGGTCACAGTGCTCGGCGATAAAACGGGCGAAAAAAAAGCTTAGTGGTTGAATTTGCTGTAGATCCAGCAGCTTGCGAAGTAGGGTCAACATGTGATCTCTCCACGTGGGCCGGCAGCGCAGATTTGCTGATCCAGTATTTCCACCTGATTCTCGGGAGGTAGATAAGAGTAGATACCACAGTCAGGCCCGGTTTCGGGGCGCATACCGCGCAGGAACAGATAATAGATACCACCAAAATGGCGCCGGTACTGATAATTACGAAGGCGAAACCTCAGGTAACGATGCAGGGCCAGGCTGTAGAGCATGTATTGCAGGTCATAACGACGGGCAAAAATGGCCTTGCGCAGTGCTTGTGGCTGGTAATCTGCCAAATGTGGTCCGAGAAAGTTACTCTTGTAGTCGACAATATAAAATCGCTCACCAGTCTGAAAGATCAGGTCGATCACGCCGGTCATAAGGCCCCGTAGGTGACCGGAATCCGGTACGATCAGGGGTTCGCCGGCCAGCTGTTGCAGTTGTTGCTGCAGGGCGGACATGTCCAGATCCGCTACAGCGTAGTCAAACGCCAGTTCCCGCAGGCAGTCCGAGGCGGGAATATCCCGCAATCTGAGATTATCGTGGTTCAATGGAGTATCGATGACAGCTTGCAGCCAGTGGATCGCCCGTTCCCGATTGCCGGGGCTATCAAATGCCTGGCTGAACATTTCGCGTTGGCAAAGCTGTTGTAACTGCTGTTGTGTATCGCTATAAAAGTTGAGTTGCTCGAGGACTCGATGCAGAAAAAGGCCAACTGCGCTACCGGCAGGGAAGGCGATAATCGGATCTGTTGCGGGTTCCTGGCGGTCTGTCAATGTGGGTTGATGGACAGCCTGTGTTAAGCTGCTGAAACTGGAAATCCGCCAGGGGTTGGTAAATTGGCGGGTAAATACCGCCGTTTCCAGCAGCGGGGGAGATGGTGAGACGGTGCTGGCTCGGGTGGCTGTCTGCTCCATGGGCAGCGGCAGAATCTCAATACTTCCTGCGCCGGCCTGTGCCAGCTGTTGTAGGTCTGTGGTGACTTGTCCGGGGCTGGCAAAGGCACAGGGCAGCTCATGATCGAGGTCTGTCGCTGTCTGAGAAGGGTGCAATAGATAGGCGAGCGCGGTACCAGTGGAGGTTTTTATCGCCGATCCCCAGGCCAGGTAGACCTTGATCCGGGCACGGGTCAGTGCGACATAGGTGAGCCGCACATCTTCGGCCAGGCGTTCTTTTTCGGCCCGGCGATACCATTTCGGGTCCAAATCCCCGGCCAGCGCCATGAGGGGATGGTTGTTGGCATCATGCAATCGCAGTAAGCCATTGGTTTTTGCGCTGGCTCGATAGTTCCACAGAAAAGGTACAAAAACTACTTCGTATTCCAGTCCTTTGCTGGCGTGTATGGTCACGATATGGACCAGGTTGGCATCACTTTCCAGTCGCAGTTCCGACTCATCAGCGGCCTCATTTTGTATCTGCTCCGTAAACCAGGCATACAGCGATTGTAGGTCGTGGCGACTTTTCGATGCCTGCTGCAATAATTCGGCCAGATGCAATAGGTTCGTCAGTTTGCGCTCGGCCGAAGTGATCGCTGACAGGCGCTGACCCATGTCATGGCATTGCAGTAGCTGTAAAAACATGGCCATAAACCCCTGTTGTTGCCATAGTTTTTGCAGCTGCTGCAGCTGTTCCAGCCAGGCCAGCCAGTTGGTCTCACCGGCAAGTAGCTCGGAAATTTTCTCATAGCTAAGGTTGAGTAAGGAACTGGCCAGGGCAGTGTGTGCCAGGCGGTAATCCTGTGGGGATAATATGGCTTCCAGCAAGGGGATCAAACCCCGGGCTTCTGAGCTGTGAAAAACACTGTCATGGCTGATGGTGACGGCACGGATACCGTGTGTGAGCAAACCCTGTCGGACTTGATTGCCCTGATCACGGGTACGCACCAGTACGGCGATATCATTAGCCTGCAAGGTCTTGTTGCCGAGAGTGGCTGGTCTTTGTCCGGTTCCGCTTAGCAGCCATGCGATCTCGGCTGCGGTCGCATTGGCGACAATCCGGGACATCCCGGGGAGGTATTTTTGTTCACCACTTTTTGTGGTCTTGTCACTGCGCGGGATTTGCCACAGGGTGAGGGCACCGGGCTTGCGGGCCGAGGTACGGAGCGTATTGAGTACATCCTCGCTGGTGGGGTCAGTGCCGGATTTGACGGGTTGGAAATGAATCACCTGATCGAACACAAAAGGATCCGGGCGACGGCTGAAGATCGTGTTCACAGCCTTGATCAATGCCGATGATGATCGCCAGTTATGTTCCAGCGTATAGTGCTGCAAGGCTGGATCCTCTCGGGCCTGAATGTAGCTGAAGATGTCACCACCGCGGAAACCGTAGATAGCTTGCTTGGGATCACCAATCAGGGTCAGTGTAGTGTTCTGCTGGGCCTGATACAGCTTGTTGAAAATGGCATATTGCAAGCTGTCGGTATCCTGAAATTCATCGATCATGGCCACCGGATAGTGTTCTCGCAGTTGTTTAATCAACGCCTTTGCCGACGGCCCCTGCAAAGCTTTGTGCAGTGCTAATAACAGATCGGGGAAATCCATGACCTGCAGCGTCTGTTGGCGGTGGACAACCTGCGACCGAGCAAACGCGGTGGCCTCGAACAGTGCTCGTGCCAGAAAATGCCGCTGCAGGGTTTCCTGTTGCTGATGCAGCTGATTACAGTTGGCGAAAAAGCAATCTTCAAGTGCGGGGTCGCTACCGCGTTTTGACGGCTTGCTGCTCTTGAGTAAATAGTCGCTGGTGAGAAGGGGAAAATCCTTGCTGACGGGCAAGCGCTGATCGGACTGAAAATAGGCATCGAGACGGTTTAGCGCCGCATCAAGCGTGGCTGCTTTGTAGGGGCCCCGGCTCAACGCTGGTGATTGACGAAGTATGCTGGTTAAGCGCATGCGCTCTGCTTGCCATTGGGCCGCGATGCTGCACAGAGCTGGCTGCAGTTGGTTATAATCCCGCAGCAATTCCTGCAGTGTCTGCTCACAAACGGACCACAGCCGTACGAAGGGCTGGTGGCGTAGCGGTTTTTGTAAGGCTGAAAAGTATTCGAAAGAGCGCAATGACTGCAGTAGCAGGGTAACTTCGGCCGCAGACAGGGGATAAGCCGTACGTCGCCACCAGTCAGCCAGGGCTTGCAGCCAGAGAGGGTCGTCGTTGCTGATTTGGCGTTGCTCGAAGTCGCCACCGCTGTTGAGCATATGATCGGTCAGGGCTCGCTGACAAAAGCCGTGAATGGTAAAGATGGCTGCTTCGTCCATGCTTCGCACGGCCAGCTGCAGCGTATCATGTGCCTGCGTCTGCTGTGCGGTAGTCTGCAGAGGTTCGAGCAGGCTTGCCAGCAGAGGGTCTGTAGTCAGTGTCGGGGCTTGCAGTGCACGCAGGGCTTGCCACAGGCGGCTACGGATACGGCCACGCAATTCGTCCGTCGCGGCATTGGTAAAGGTCACGACCAGAATCTGGTCAACCGTTTTGCCGGACAGCACATAGCGCAGAAAAAGATTACAGATGGTATACGTCTTGCCGGTACCGGCGCTGGCCTCGATTAACTTGTTCCCGGCCAGCGGAAGTTGCACAATGGTTGCATTATCGAGAACTTGGCGCGTTGTAGTACTCATGGTGCTGCTCCGTACTTCAGTGCAGCTGTAAAAAAGTTCGTGGCCAGCGTTGTGAAGGAGTCTGCCAGCAGAGGATCGCCGCTGGTATCGTGTAGCATCAGCTGGATATAGGGGTCATCCCGATCTCCGGGTATGTCCTTGAAAGGAATACCCAGCCACTTGGCCCTGGCTTCCAGTAACGCCTTGTCCGGGTCGTTAGCTTGTTGCGCCCAGGCTAAGCTGGCGCCGGGCAGTAGCAGTAGGGGGCGTTGTATTCCCTGCCGGTACAGTTGCAGATAGGACCTTAACAGGGCTGCGGACTGTTGTATCTCGATTCTGGGGAATCGCAAGCTCCTGTCACTACAGACCAGGGTGCTGGTCTCTCCATCCGCAAGTCGCCCGGCAGCGCAGGCCAGGAGATGGCTGAGCCACGCTTGCAGCAACGGTCGGCACTTGAAACGGCTCGGTTGACAAAACAGGATGCCCTGGCCCGGTAGGTATTGTTCAATCCGGCCCTGTAAATGGCATTGCGGGTCCAGTATCAGGTGAACCTCCATACTTCGCCAAGCCTTGCCGGAAAATTCATCCAGTTGCTCGAAAAAGGGTTGCAAATCCTCTTTGAGGGTGTTGAACGAGTAGGCTGACAGGGCGCCGTGTGGTAGCAGCCCACGAGCTTTGGCCAACTCCAGCCTGGTTTTGCGGCCCAGCAGCTGTGCTTCGACCATCGTTCTCTTCAGTTCCCAGGCCGTCAGCCCATCAAGTGTGAAGGATTCCATTTCTTCACTTGCCACCTGTTCATGCAAATAAATCTGCAGTCGCTGATTGCAGAAAAATCGTACCGGGTGGACGACAAAGAGCAATAACTGTTGCCAGTCCGGTGTTAGAGCCTGTTCTTCTGCCACCGGCAATATCGTGTCAGGCCAGTGCATAAAAGGGGCTGGTGCGGGTTGTGGTTGTAAGGCTTTCGCCAACTCGAACCAGTAGCCGGGGAACCCGGGTTGTTCCCCCTGGTAACAGGTCGGACTGAATGGTTGCATGGGGTGTTGAATTACCGGGAAAGGTAGCCCGGGACGGTTTGCTGCGGCTGCCTGTTGTTGGTCCTGGCTAAGGAAATCGAGCAACTCGGTAACCAGGACTGAAGGTTGTCGTTCCTTGTTATCATGCAGATCCCGGCCGGTGTAGCTGATATACAAGTGCTGGCGTACACAAAGCAGCACTTCGAGCAATAAATAGCGATCTGCATCGCGATGCCTGGGGTCACCGGGTTGCCACTGCTGCGCCATCAGGTCGAACTCCGTGGTTTTATCCCGTCGTGGGAAGTTACCATCATTCAACCCCAACAAGCAGATTACCTTGAAGGGCATACTGCGCATCGGTTGCATGCCGCAGAAGGTGATACCTCCGGAAAAATAGTGGCTGCGCGATATCTGGTGTTGCAGCTGTTGCTGTAGCCAATATTGCAGGACCTGCAGTGAAAGGACGGTTGCTTCGGCCTGCTGGCGTAATTTATCGATCACATCACGTAACTGCTGCAGTCGTCCATCGGTGTCTGCTGGTTCGTGAAAAAAATCGGCAAGCAACCGATTCAATAGCGGTTGCCATGTGCTGCCGTCGCGGTGTTGTGTCAGTATTTTCCGGTAGTCTAAAAGCTTTTCAAAAAACAGCCAGAAGCGACCCAGAACGAGAGCCTGATTTCTGTCAACAGGCGATAGCGGGGCAATGTCATTCCACAGTTCGCAGTCGCCCATGGCATAAGCCGCCAACAGTCGCTGTTGTGCCTGTTGCCAGGTATTCTCATAGGTTGGCGGTAAGTCCAGGGCTGTTTTGTGCGTCGCATCAATGCCCCAATGGACTCTGGCTTCGCTAAACAGGGATTTGAGCAACAGGCAGTCTTCGGTGGTGAGCGCAAAGCGCTGGGCCAGAGCGGGAATCTGTAACAAGCCCAGTACCTGCAGGATGCTGAAGCGACTATTGGGCAAGTCCAGCAGTTGCAGGAAGGTCTGCAGCAGTGGATGTTCATCCAGCATACAGATATCCGACAGGTTCCAGGGAATAAACGGGCTCACGTTCGATTCATGGTGGCCGAATTCTGCTTCGATGTAGGGCGCGTAGCTGCTGATATCGGGCACCATCACCAGGATATCTTCTGGTTGCAGGGTTTCATCAGCGGCCAACATCCGTAGCAGCTCATCGTGCAGGACCTGGCATTCACGCCAGGGGCTATGACAGCAATGAACCGTCAGGGAAGAATCTCGTGGCTGTTGTGAGGGATGGCTACTGTTGCCGAGGGAAAAGATATGGCCTTGCAAGCGTTCCAGCAGGGTGGTCGCTTCCGGTTCGGCAAAGTGGTCATGGTCACTGATCGCTACGGGCCCCTCTTCGAGCAGCAATTCCTGTAGCACCTGGCCCTGCCTGCCCCAGGAGGCCAGCAATTCATTGCCGGTATCCAGATATTCTGCCAGAACCGGTTCTGCCAGTCGACTGCGAGCCACCGATTTGTGACTTTTCAGGTCGGCCCAGTAGTGTTCCGTGGGGCTGAGCTGAAACCAGTTGACCGTCGTGTGCAGCGCCAGCTGGCGAATGATTTGTAGCAATATGGGTGGTAGTGCGGCCAGCGAGAAAAGACCGATCCGCTCTGGCAGGCCGGTTATTGGATTGTGCGAGCGCAATAACTGCAGCAAGCGATCGAATATCGCCACCCGATGTTGATGAGGATTACCCTCAACCAGGGCCTGCCACAGCAAGACTTGCCATTGTCCTGAATGATCAGGCAGCACGCCCTTACTCCATTGGCGGATCAAGTCAGGGCGATAGTATTGATAGCGATCAAACACGTCGGCAATGCGAATGGCCAGTTGCCAGCGTTTCAGACCACTGACATCTTCCGCCAGGTGTGGCTGCAGGGGCTTGAAAGCCGCATGCCGGGACAATGCTGGCAGCAGGGCATAAATCTTCCAGCCCAGCATATCGCGGCTTAACGGGTCTTGTTCAGGCACATGATCCAGTAACTGTCGGGTACACCTCCAGACAAAAGAAGCGGGCAATGGGTAGTCGATATTGGCGGCAATGCCTAATGTTCGGGCCAGTTGCAGATTCAGCCAGCGCGCCATGGCAGGATTGCCAACCACGATGATTTCAGTCGCCAGGGGGTGAAACAGTGGTTCGTTACTTAACTGTTGACCCAGTAGCGAAAAAAGATTTTCGACCCGGTTCGATCGTATTAGTTGCAGCGCCATCCGTTACGCTTTCTCCTCTTCCAGCTATTCCACTGTCCATTGATTGACGATACCATGATCTGTCGCTGTCGGGCAGATATTGCGGCACTATTGTGATCCATGAATCTTATTCTGACATCCGGAGTCGTTATGACCACCACCCTCTACCATAATCCACGTTGTTCAAAGTCGCGGGCCACCCTGGCGTTGTTGCGAGAACGGGGCCTGGAGCCCGATATTATCGAATACCTGCAGACACCACCGACAATTACACAGCTTGCAGGCATTCTTGATATGCTTGGCAAACGTCCACAGGAATTGCTGCGTAAGGGTGAGGTTGAATACAAGGAACGGATTCAGGGTCGGTCACTTTCGGATCAGGAGCTACTGGCGCTGATGGTTCAGTATCCTCGCCTGATTGAGCGCCCCATTGTGATTCATGGTCACAGAGCAGCAGTGGGTCGGCCACCGGAAGCGGTGCTGGATATTCTCGGATAGTCTCCGGAGAGGAACACAATTCCGTGTGAGTGGGTGGCCAATGTGAGTGAATGGCCAAGCACAGTGCAGCGTATGAAATGCCAGCCACTTTTGGGGGATGGAAGGCATGACGATCATAACCAGAACGTTGTCCCGGTCATCACTTTCGCGCTCAGTTCCATCACTTTTTTTACGATGCCAGGTAATTCAGCGGCACCGGTTTCTGTGGCGGTGGACGCGTGCTGACGTTCATCTAGTTGCATTTGTTGTAGTACCTGGCGACTGCGGTGGTCTCCTTGCGGCAGGCGCTGGATATGGCGGTAGAGGTGTTGGGTGACCTGTTGCTCGGTTTCTCGTAAAAAACCCAGGCTTGCCCGGTCACCGATGATGCCTGTAGCCAAGCCGATCATCAAAGAGCCGGTATACCATAAAGGGTTGAGCAGACTCTTGCGACTATCCAGTGCTGCCAGGCGTCGCTGGCACCAGAGCAGGTGATCACTTTCCTCGGCTGCTGCCCGGCCCAGTTTTTCTTTTATCACGGGATTTTTGCACGCCATGGCTTGACCCTGATACAGGGCTTGGGCACAGACTTCGCCACTATGGTTGATACGCATCAGTCTTCCCGCCAGGCGTTTCTGCCGAGCATCGAGGTTGCCTTCCGGGGTCTTGGCTGCTGGGTCAGGTCTCCCGGTGGCCTGGGGACTTCCGAACACCGTCTCAAGACCGTGTTGCACCTCCATCAACCAGTGATCGAGTGGACTGTATTGTCGTTGTTGCATGAGTTAACTGCCTCCCCGTTGATCAGCACATCCGGTTCGCTCAGAAGAGTAACGCAAATTATGGTAGTACAGCAGGTTATTACCGCCCGTGTGTTTGATTCGGGTTAGTGCACCGTTGTCGACCCGGATACGAAACCAGCCTTGAACGGGGGCCTGCAGAATATGACCGATGGCAGCCCGGATAACCCCGGAATGGGCAACAACCAATAAATGTTGGTGGGGATAGTCGTACAGTAGTCGTTGGTAGGCGTGGCCGATGCGTTGCCCAAAGTCCACCAGAGCCTCGGCACCAGGAGGGCGATGTTGCACTGGATCCTGGTAAAAGGTTTTGAAGGCAAGCGGATCCTGTTTGCGCAGTTCACTACGGCTACGACCTTCCCAGCTACCAAAGCTGACCTCCTTGAAGGCGGTTCTAATCTCCAGTGGTACCCGTTGTCTGCTCGCTAATGCCGTTGCAAACGCGTGACAACGACACAGGGGAGAGCTGATAATACGCTGCCAACCCGGTCGCTGACCAACATTATCCCACATCTGTTGCCAGCCCAGCACAGATAATGGATCATCGATTCCACTACCGCGATAACGCCGCCCGCCTACAGGTTCGCCGTGGCGGATGAAATCAATAATTGTGGTCATGAAGTCGAGTTTAGGATGAACAATGGGGTTGTTAGGGGCGAATAGTATGGCAGAATGCACGCCCTGTACAAGACTCGGGTGGTTTTATGAACAAAGCATTATCCATACGCGGTCTGCGTAAGACGTACCACAACGGTGTTGAAGCGCTTAAGGGTATTGACCTGGAGGTCGATGCCGGTGATTTTTTTGCCCTCCTGGGGCCAAATGGTGCAGGAAAATCGACAACCATCGGGGTGGTCGTGTCGTTGATTAATAAGACAGCGGGTTCGGTCAAGGTGTTTGGTGTCGATATTGACCAGGATTTTTCCCGTGCCAAATCGTTGATCGCGGTGGTTCCACAGGAATTTAACTTCAATATGTTCGAAAAAGTCGAGCAAATTATCCTCAATCAAGCCGGTTACTACGGTATACCACGGACCCAGGCCAGGTCCCGATGTGAGCGGTTTCTTCGCCAATTGGGGTTATGGGAAAAACGCCACGATGTGGCCCGTGAACTGTCTGGGGGCATGAAACGACGGCTGATGATTGCTCGCGCCCTGGTACACCAGCCAAAACTGCTGATTCTCGACGAACCTACCGCCGGTGTCGATATTGAGCTAAGGGCTTCGATGTGGACTTTTTTGCGGCAGATCAATGCCGAAGGGGTGACCATTATCCTGACCACCCACTATCTTGAGGAAGCGGAGAATTTGTGCCGCAATATTGCCATTATCAATCACGGGGAATTGGTGGAGCACACCAATATGCAGCAGTTATTGCACCGCCTGCAGCACCAGACCGTGATTCTTGACCTGGCGACCCCGCAGACAGCATTGCCAGAAGTAACCCAGTGGCAGTGGGTGTTGACCGATCCGGAAACTCTGGAAGTCGAAGTGGATCGTACCATCGGTTTGAGCCCGGTATTTTCGACCCTGGAACACCACCACATCCGGGTTTTGAGTATGCGCAACAAGAGTAACCGACTGGAAACCCTGTTTCTGGGTCTGGTGGGTAGCAATGTCAAGAATAACAATAAAGAGGAAGTGTGACGATGACTGTGGGGCAATTATGGACTGCTTTATTGACGCTCACCCGTAAGGAGGCTAGCCGGGTACTGAGAATCTGGCCACAGACGTTGGTTCCACCGGTGGTCACTACTTCGCTGTATTTTGTGATTTTTGGTAGCTTGATCGGTTCTCGTATCGGTAGCATGGGTGGACGACAGTACATGGATTTTATTGTTCCAGGATTGGTGATGATGGCAGTGATTACCAATTCTTATGCTAACGTGTCCTCATCATTCTTCAGTGCCAAGTTTCAACGAAATGTCGAAGAAATGTTGGTGTCACCAATGCCGTCAGCGATTATTTTACTCGGCTACGTGCTCGGCGGCGTGCTGCGCGGCCTCGCTGTCGGGGTTGTGGTGGCGATTGTGGCCTTACTGTTCAGTAATGTCACCGTGGTCAACTGGCCGCTATCCATCGTGATGATGTTGGGAACTTCGGTGCTTTTCTCTCTGGCCGGCTTCTTCAATGCCTTGTTTGCCCGTACCTTCGATGATATCTCGATTATCCCGACCTTCGTATTGACCCCTTTGACCTATCTGGGTGGGGTATTTTTTTCCATCACATTGTTACCGGACTTCTGGCAGAGCATTGCCCGTATTAACCCGATTCTCTACATGATCGATGGTTTTCGCTTGGGCGTGTTGGGGACATCGGATATTGATGTCCGCCTGTCAATCGTGGTGGTGCTCACTTTTATCACCGTGATGTTTGTCGCCGATTTGGTATTACTCAAACGCGGCTATCGGCTGCGCTCATAAGTGCCTGACGGGCCCCTTGTTCGGTGTTGACCCGCCACAGTAGCAGCATCCCGGCCAACAGCAGAAGCACGATTGATGACATAGCGATGCGGGGGTTGGTGGTCAAGCTGGCAGTAACGGCAATTAACAGTGGTCCAAAAATTGCTGCAAACTTGCCGAGCATATTATAAAAACCGAAATATTCAGCGGGTCGGTCTGCTGGGACCAAGCGGGCAAATAGTGACCGCGAAAGTGATTGTACTCCACCCTGCACCAGGCCGATTGCCGCGGCCAGGGCATAGAATTCCCAGCTGTGCTGAATAAACGCGGCCCAGGCCGATGCGGCGACATACACCGACAGCCCGATCAGAATGCCGGCTTTAGGGCCGATCCGCTTGCCGAGTACTCCAAAGACCAGTGCGGCCGGAAAACTGACGAACTGGGTAATCAACAGGGCCAGTATGAGGCCATTACTCTGCAGGCCGATCGACAGCCCGTAATCAATGGCCATACGCACAATGGTGTCGACGGCATCAATGTAGAGCCAGTAGGCGATGAGAAATGTCGTTACGGCCTTGAGCTTTCGCAGTTCGGAAAAAGTCCCACGCAGTCGCTGCCAGGCCAGCTTGCCGGCACCGGGTAATCCGATTGCTTGCCTGTTGCCGGTTTCCCGGACTTGCCGCAGTAGCGGCAATGAAAATACCAGCCACCAGATTGCAACACTGAGAAAGGCCAGACGCACGGCAGTGGCGGCATCGGTGATGCCGAACCAGTGTGGTCTGAGCAGCAGCAGAACATCCACGGCAAACAGCAAGCCACCACCCAGGTAGCCCAGTGAAAATCCAATGGCCGAGACACTATCGAAGTGTTCGGTTTTGGTGATCGAGGGCAGTAGCGAATCATAGAAAATATTGGCCCCGGAGAACCCAATCAAGCCCAGTACCAGGCCGATCAAAGCCCACAGCCACTGGCCTTGTGCGATAAAATAGAGGCTGGCGGTGGCCACGACGCCGAGTAGGGCAAACAAGCCCAGAAAACACTTGCGGTAACTGCCGGCATCGGCCAGAGCGCCGAGCAGGGGGGCCAGCACCAGGATTAGTGTACTGGCCGCAGCACTGGCAATGCCGAGTCTTGAAGTGCTGACGCTTGCATCGACACCACTGCTCCAGTATTGCTTGAAAAATAATGGAAAAAAACCAGCCATGACCGTTGTTGCAAAGGCCGAATTGGCAAAATCATACAGTGCCCAGGCCCGAACCTGGGGATCACGCAAGAGGCCAGTACTCAGACGCATGAGGGTAGTGATGGCTGAAATTTGTGTAACATGGCTCAGCCTTTTATTGGTGAATTTGTTGGTGAATCAGGCGGCTCAGAAAAACCTCAGCCTTTTCTATTTGTGATAATTCAACGTATTCATCGGCCTGGTGGGCCTGGTCGATACTGCCTGGACCACAAACAATAGTGGAATAGCCGGCCTTCTGGAATTGTCCGCCTTCGGTAGCATAGGAGACTGCTGTGGAATCGTGGCATCCAAGCAGGCGCTGGCAGAGCGCTTCAGCCCGGCCATGTGGTTCCGCTCGCATGGCCGGAGCCGCAGCCTGTTGTGCGGTGGTGATACTACAATCCTGTCCAACCAGGCGCATGTCAGGGACGATGGTCTGTTCACAGTAGTCGTTGAACAGACGCAGCATGGACTGTGGATCGTCCTCTGGGATATTGCGTAGATCCCATTGAAATTCGCAGTCCCCGGAGATGATATTAACGGCGGTTCCGCCCTTGATTATGCCAACGTGCAGGGTTGTAGCCGGTGGTGAAAACAGGCTGTTAGGCAAAGCAGTAACCGCATTATGCAGACCTTGGTCGCGTATCCAGTTGACCAGCCGAGCCGCGGTCATTACCGCACTGACACCACGATCCATCTGGCTGGAGTGGGCCTCGTGGCCGTGAACACAGGTATGAAAGACACAAATACCCTTGTGGGCCTTGACTACCTGCATTGATGTGGGCTCACCTACAATCACCGCATCGATTGCAGGCAGCTGCTGTTGTATCGCTGCAATCATCGATGGTGCTCCCAGGCAGCCAATTTCTTCATCATAGCTGAAGCCAAAGTGGATAGGTTGCTTGAGCCGGGCCGCCAGCATATCCGGCACTCGGGCCAGAGCCAGAGCGATGAAGCTTTTCATGTCCGCTGTACCTCTTCCGTATAAGCGTCGGTTGTGGCTGACGACCTTGAAAGGATTGGAGTTCCAGGCCTGACCATCAACCGGAACTACATCCAGATGCCCGGATAGCAAAACACCATGTTCACTAGGGGGGCCCACTGTGGCAAATATATTGGCTTTTGTGCCTGTATCGTTGTACACCAGATGGCTTTTGATACCGAAACCACGCAGGTATTCAGAAATGAAATCAACAAGGTCGAGGTTAGAATGGCGAGAAACGGTATCATAACCGACCAATTTAGTAATCATCTCGAGGCTACGACCGGGGTTTGTTGACATGGATTCAGTTCCCTGGAGTAATAGATAGTGACATACGTATGTACCTGTTTCAGTATATAGCGTCAACTAATTTGGTGTTTTCCATCCTTTCCCGCCAAGAGCCTGTTCGGGAACAGCGAACCTACCGCACAAAAGTCGACTTTGGCAAAATTCTCCTATGATTTTTGTTAAATACAACTTAATGTTCGCCTCACCATAGGATCTGGCCCCAAATCCGCTTGCCCTGACGATGAACGCCATGGATGGGGCAAGTGCTGGTTTTGCAGGAGCGACAAAACCGGTTAGCTCCTATTCTCGGACAGCCTCCAGGGTGGATCCGAAGCACGGCAGAGGGAGCAGATAAGCTCAGATTTTGATGATCAAATCCGGGAAATCAGCCACGGGAATAATCAGCCAATTTACCGAATTCATTGCCGAACTCCAGCAAAATCGGCCAAGAGAGGGTTTGTTTCTGGTGGGCCTGCCAGCTACCGAATAGATAATTATTCATTAATAAAAACAGTAGCTTACGAATGTATGAATTTCTTTATCAGAATTTACCCCGTGCTTTACCCCGTGCCTTCTCGTCGGTAGGCCATTCTGGTTTTTCCATAAAGTTGCCTAAAAATTAAGCAATTATCAATTCTGCTTCATCTATCCCGGCCACTTTCTGCCAGTCACTGGATTGTTGTTTGGTTATGCCGATTTGGCCTAGGGTTGGGGCTTCGTCCGGCGGTAGAACGATGTTACCGCCGGTGAAATTATCAGAATTTGATCGCGTCCCCCTTGCCTTATCCATGGCCTTAAGCATTTCGCCGACCCGCCTTTCAGCCCGCAGCTTGATCTTGGCCGCTGCCCGGGCTATTGATCCAACAGCAAATCATCGTCGTCTTCATCTTCTTTGTAATCTGGCCCTACCAACTTTATGACCGTCGGACACAGCGTTTCTTCGACCTCGATAATATTTTTCTCGCTCCAGTGGGCTTGTGTTTTCATCCAGAAAATCATGCTTGCTACATCACCGTTCGCTGCCTTCGTAAAAAGGGTTTGTCCGATTGTGAAAATTGCCTGGGCTCGGGCTTTTTTATAAGCCGTACCAACTTCTGGTTGCCGCTCCCGAATTTTTCGAAAGGTACTTTCTGAAACTTGCAAGTAGTCGGACAATTGACTGACATTCAGTATAGCCCCCAACTTCTTGATTTCTCTAATTTTGCTTTCATCGAATACAATCGTTTTTCGTCCGCCGCCGTCGCCTTGGCAGCCCCGTTTCAGTGCTTTGCTCATGGTGAATGCTCCTTTAGTGGATGGTCAGTCTGCCAGCGAATAGCAAGCAAATGTCGGTTAATTCGTGCGCAAGAATGGGCGTTGTTTCGCCTTGCAGCCCTCGCATCACCATAACCGCGTCAATACCTTCGTTTTCGCAGACCGTGGTGATACGGGCCTCCAGC
>DRJH01000476.1 GCA_011052285.1 Gammaproteobacteria bacterium | reverse complement strand
CCAGGCACTGTGGTGGCGGTGACCCATGATCGCTATTTTTTGGATAATGTTGCCGGCTGGATCCTCGAACTTGATCGTGGTCATGGTATTCCCTGGGAGGGTAATTATAGCTCCTGGCTGTTGCAGAAAGAACAACGGTTGGAGCAGGAGCAAAAGGCTGAAAAGGCACATCTGCGCAGTATTCAGCACGAGCTGGAGTGGGTGCGGACCAGCCCGAAAGGGCGTCATGCCAAGAATAAGGCACGATTACAGCGTTTTGAAGAGTTGAACTCCGTGACCTACCAACAAAGGGCGCAAACCAGCGAAATTTATATTCCACCGGGTCCCCGACTCGGAGATTTGGTCATAGAAGTGAAGAATGTCAGCAAGTCCTATGGGGACACATTGCTCTATACTGATCTAAATTTCAATATACCACGGGGTGGCATAGTGGGTGTCATCGGACCGAATGGGGCCGGTAAAACCACGTTATTTCAGATGCTAATTGGGCGGGAACAACCAACCAGCGGCCAGATAAGAATAGGGGAGAGCGTCAAGCTCGGTTATGTCGATCAATCCCGGGCTTCACTGAATGATCAGAACACAGTTTGGGAGGAGGTTTCCGGCGGCCAGGATAGCATGTTGGTTAATGGTCTTGAAGTACAGACCAGAAAATACCTGGGACGCTTTAACTTCAAGGGGGCACAGCAGCAGAAACGGGTGGGAGATCTCTCCGGCGGTGAGCGTAACCGTGTGCATCTGGCTAAACTGTTGGCAGCGGGCAGTAATGTCCTGTTGCTGGACGAGCCAACCAATGATCTGGATGTTGAAACCCTACGCGCCCTGGAGGAAGCACTGTTGAACTTTCCCGGTTGTGTGGTCGTGATATCGCATGATCGCTGGTTTCTGGACCGGATTTCGACCCATGTGCTCGCCTTCGAGGGAGACTCGAAAGTGGTTTGGTATGAAGGGAATTATAGTGACTACGAGCAGGACCAGCAGCGCCGCCATGGAACTCAGGAACCACAACGTATTCGTTATAAGAGGCTGCGCTAAGCGATTGGTTTTTCAGCGCTACGCTATTCTATCATTGCTTGATAGAATAGCGTAGCAAACTCAGCGGTATTTGTAAGTGTTTTGATGTAAAAGCATCTTTGTTTCTTAGGTTGTGGGAGCGGTTGCTCGCTGGTGAGAATCGTAGTGACAAACCTCTGTTTGATCGAAAGCGGTACACGCCTATAAGTAAAAATGTTGTATTAATAATTATTGTTTATCAGTTATTTATCAACAATATTTTTGTCGATTTGGACTTGCAATACCATCAATGCTGTGTTTATAGTAGTCCACGACGGCGGGTTTGGGTTTAACTCGCCTTAGCAGGATGGCAGCATGATCTGGTCATCTGACAATATCGAAATCTGACTGGCACATTGCCAAGCGTAAGATTCAAGTAACTAAAGGAGGAAGGATGCGAAAGCCCATTGTGTTAGCGGTACTCGGAGTAACCACGTTGTTGTTTGGCAGCATGGTGACAATCCCTCAGGCGTCTGCGGCCTCTTTGCCCACGGAGAAGCAGTGCAAGAAAGCCAAGAATCTGGATCAAGTTACCCAGGGTTGGTGCGTTGCAATCACCCGCAAGAAAGGCAATTGTCTGGCATGCCACGCCATTGAAGTTAAAGGCTGGCCCAAAGACTTGCCTGCGGCAGGTAATATCGGTCCACCACTGGTTTCCATGAAAGACCGTTATAAGGATCGCGCCAAACTTAGGGCACAAGTTTGGGACAGCACAGTGGCGAACCCTGAAACTGTGATGCCACCGTTCGGTCGCAACAAAATTTTGACCGAAACCGAAATTGACAGAATCGTCGATTTTCTGCTGACCATCTAACAACGCGCCCTGGGAAGTATATTGCCTGATGGGTTATGTCAGTAACGCTCCATGGAGATGAATTAATGCAACGAAGGACATTTCTACAAAATACGGTTGCCGGCGCTGTGTTGGTCACAGCATCCGGTGTTGGGTTGCTCAATCCTCGAAAAGCACAGGCCGCTTGGCCCAAGGCGGCTTTTGCGGCTGTTAAGTCAAAAGACAGCGTCAAGGCGCTATTCGGCGATGCTGAGATCGTAGAGGGAGGCATTACGCTCAAGGCACCTCTGCAGGCAGAGAATGGCGCCGTTGTGCCATTGAAGATCACCACGAGTCTCCCCAATGTGGAGGAGATTGCGGTTGTGGTGGAGAAAAACCCTTTTCCTTTAACCTCACGCCTCAAGGTTTTCCCGGGTAGTGGTGGCTATTTCGCGGTGCGCGTAAAAATGGCCAAGACCTCCAAGGTCTACGTCTATGTCAAGGCTGGCGACAAGGTGCATGTCGCGGCTCAGGAAATCAAGGTAACAATCGGCGGCTGCGGCGGCTAAAGGCGAGGAGAATCAGGTAATGGCCAGAACAATCAAGATGAAAATCAAAAAGTCCGGTAGCGAATACCGGGTATTGGTACTAGTGAAGCATCCGATGGAAACGGGGCGCCGCAAGGACAAGAAAACCGGCAAGCTTGTTCCCGCACACTATATTGAGACCATGACGTTTTCACTCAACGGCAAGTTGGTGGCAGAAGCCAATATGGGTACCGGTGTGTCAAAGAATCCGTTGCTCGGGATCAGTTTGACGGCTGCCAAGCCAGGCGATAAGGTGTCGATTCATTGGGCCGATAACAAGGGTGAATCCGGGTCGGTGGAATCTGTAGTCAAATAACCTAAGCTTTCAACTCTGGTCGAGAAGCTGTAGTGAGCCAAGGCCGGATCTACGGAGAAGTAAGATGAAAAGATTGATTGTGACCGTGACACTGACAGGATTTGCTATGGTTGTCGCGGCCGGTGCATGGGCCACGCCCAAGGACGACATCGCGCAGTACCAGGGCTACTACAAGAAACGCTTTCCTGGCGTCGCACTGCAATCCTATAGTGATGGCGTCAATGTCCTGCCCCAATACGCCGCCAGGCGTGCCAATTGGGAGTTATTGATGGAGTTCCCGCCCTATGAGGCGGAAATGGACAAGGCCCGTGCAGAGTGGGCAAAGCCATTCGCCAATGGCAAGACGTTTAGTGATTGCTTTAAAAATAATCCGCCGGCGACGAAGTACCCCTATGTGGATGCCAAGGGGGATATGCGTAGTGTGGTTGGAGATGTCAACCGTTGTCTCAAGGCCAATGGGGAAAAACCGATCAAGAACCTTAAAACCGGCAAGATTGCCAGATTGGTTGCAGCGTTCAAGGAGCAGTTCAACGGCCAGAAGATGGCGGTGAATGTAAACAGCCCTGCGGCCTTGAAATGGTACGATCGTGGTAAAAAAATCTACTGGACACGTCGTGGTCAGTTGAATTTCTCTTGTGCATCCTGTCATGTACAGAATGCCGGCAATCAGATTCGTGGCGATGTGCTGGGTGCCGGACTGGGTCAGGGAACTGGATTTCCGGTCTATCGGACCAAATGGATGTTAAAGGGCAAACCATGGGGAACCTTGCATCGCCGCTATGCAGGGTGTAACAAAAATGTACGTGCCAAGCCATTCAAGCCGCAGAGCAAAGAATATCTTGCGCTGGAGTTTTATCAGGCTGTGATGAATACCGGCATTTCATTAAAGGTGCCAAGCCAGCGGCAGTAGCAAATAGAGTCAGTATAGAACACAGGCGGGATAACGAAAGACCTGGCACGATGTGCTGGGTTTTTTGTGAGGCTGAACCACGTATTGATACGAAATAATGGTCAGGATCGTGTGTTGATCCGGTAGCAGAGGAAGGCGACATATGAGCATAACGCGGCGGGAATTTATTGAGGTGCTGATGGCGGCTGGTGCAGCCGGTTTTGGGCTGGATGGTTGGGCGGGCGTCACGCCGGACAATCCTTCGGATCCATATGAGTTGCCAGCCTTTGGTAATGTCAGCCTAATGCATTTTACCGATTGTCATGCCCAGTTACAGCCGGTTTATTTTCGTGAACCGAGCATTAATCTGGGTATCGGCACGGCATTTGGGCGGCCACCACATCTGACCGGTGAAGCATTTCTCAATTACTTTCATATCAAACCAGGTAGTCGTGAAGCCTATGCATATAGTTATCTGAACTTCGCCGAAAATGCGAGAAAATATGGAAAAATGGGAGGGTTCGCCCATCTTGCGACCTTGATCGCAAAAATTAGGGCACAGCGTCCAGGGGCCCTGTTGCTGGATGGTGGGGACACCTGGCAAGGTTCTGCGACTGCGTTGTGGACACGAGGCCAGGACATGGCCGATGCCAGTAAGTTGCTGGGTGTTGATATGATGACAGGCCACTGGGAATTTACCTATGGCATTGACCGTGTACAGGAGTTGATCGCCACTGGGCTAGGTGACATAGAGTTCCTGGCCCAGAATGTGTTCCTTACCGAGGATGCGCAGTTTGACGATAAACCTGCCTTTAATACCGAGAATGGGCGGGTCTTCAAACCATGGTCCATGCGTGTGGTCAACGGCATCAAGATTGCAGTGATTGGCCAAGCATTTCCCTATAGCACGCTGGCTAATCCACGCTATAAGATGCTGGATTGGAGTTTTGGCATACACGATGAAACCATGCAACAAACGGTCGATGCGGCGCGTACCCAAGGTGCTAAGGTGGTTGTTGTGTTGTCCCACAACGGGATGGATGTGGACCTGAAAATGGCCAGTCGGGTTACCGGTGTCGATGCCATCTTGGGTGGGCACACGCACGATGCCGTACCGACGCCACAATTAATCAGCAATGCGCAGGGCAAAACCCTGGTGATCAATTCGGGGTCCAATGCCAAGTATCTGTCGGTGTTGGATTTTGCTGTCAGTGGTGGGAAAGTTTCCGGCTACCGTTATCATATGTTACCGGTTTTCTCGAATCTGTTGCCCGCAGACAGTACAATGCAGGCACATATCGATCGGGTTCGCGCACCCTACAAGGAAAAATTGGATGAAGTGCTGGCCACTACGTATACCACGTTGTATCGACGGGGAAATTTTAACGGCAGTTTTGACCAACTTATTCTGGATGCTTCGTTGCAAGTGCGTGGTGCCGATATCGCTTTTTCTCCCGGCTTTCGCTGGGGTACGTCATTGTTGCCCGGTGACCCGGTGACCATGGAGCATTTGTTGGATCAGACAGCCATCACCTACGCCAAGTCAACCTTGAGTGACATAACGGGTGAAACCCTCAAGAATATCCTTGAGGACATTGCCGATAACCTTTTTAATCCAGATCCTTATTATCAGATGGGCGGCGATATGGTGAGGGTAGGTGGTTTGAAGTATACGATTGATCCTGGCAAAACGATCGGCAACAGACTTTCTCATCTGGAATTTAAGGGACAGCCATTAGATCCGGCAAAAACGTACAAGGTAGCCGGTTGGGCCAGTGTCAATCCACAATCTGACACACTGCCAGATATCTGGGATATCGTGGCCCCCTACCTGCGAGATAAAAAGGAAATCCATAAGATTGATATTAATCTGCCGGTTGTTAAGGGGGTTGCCAATAATCCAGGATTTTCTCGCAGCTAATTGTGTTGACTGACTTTCATGTTATTGCGTCAATTTCGAATTTGGAGGTGTAGCCGGGTCGCCACTAGCCTATTGCTGGTTTTGTATTGTGGTCGCGCTTTTGCCAGCACTGATCCGGTGGTGATCGGGCGCTTCATGAGCGCTGTTGCTCAAGGGCAGCAGCGTACAATCCGTCAGGACGTGCGTGCGCGGCCACAATTGCTCTCCGACCTATCCCGTACTGGGAAAACAGCACTGCAGTTGGCGATCGAAAATCGACATCTGGTAACGGTCAGGGCCTTGTTGAAGTTTGGGGCTGATCCCGATCAGAGCGCTCAGGGAAAGCTGCGTCCCATACATCTGGCGGTAATCAGCAGCCAGTTGCATGTACTGCACTTGTTGTTGCGTGAAGGGGTCACTCTCGAAGCTCGAGATGCTCATGGTACGACTGCTCTGATGTATGCCGTGCGCCAGGACAACGAGCTTCTGGCGAAGACACTGTTACGTGCCGGAGCTCGTGTTGATGGTCTGGTACCGGGCAATTGGTCACCGCTGATGCAGGCTGCACTTCAGGGCAGTCAAGGCATGGTATCCCTGTTGTTACAATATGGTGCATTTCGAGAGCGAATTAGTGTTTATGGCATGACTGCGGCACAGGCAGCGGAGAAGAAAGGTTTTCAGAAATTGGCGCGGTTGTTGCGGCCTGACCAGGGGGCTGTCCGAGAATAGCGATCTTATTGCAGATAAGCGGACTTTGACCAAATTTTCCTCACAACGACCAAAATATTCACTTTCGGGTGTTGTCTGCAAAGGCCAAGGCGTGGTAAATTCCCGCTCCATTTCAGGCGCGTAGCTCAGTGGTAGAGCACTACCTTGACATGGTAGTGGTCGGTGGTTCGATCCCACTCGCGCCTACCAATATTTTGCCTGCCAATATTTTTATTTTAGCTTGTGCCGTCCTGTTCCGTCCTCGCTGAGTCGGAGCCATGTTTGGCGGCTCGATATTGTACTGTGACCATCTGACTATGCCACAAATCACATTACCTGACGGATCTGTTCGAACCTATCGGCAGCCAGTCACTGTTGCTGTCGTCGCCGCTGATATCGGTGCGGGGTTGTCTCGTGCTGCCTTGGCCGGCAAAGTCGATGGCAGACTGGTTGATATCCGTCATGAGCTCAGTGACAACACGACCTTATCGATAGTCACCGCAAAAGATGAGTGTGGGCTTGATATCATTCGCCATTCCACTGCACATTTACTGGCGGCAGCGGTTAAATCCCTGTTCCCGGAAGCACAGGTCACTATAGGCCCGGTGATTGAAAATGGCTTCTATTATGATTTTGCCTATGAGCCGGGTTTTAATACACAGGATCTCGAGAAAATCGAGCAGAGAATGCAGGAGCTGGCTGCTTCTGATGACCCCGTAGAACGGTCAGAGATGTCACGAAATGAGGCAATCACCTACTTTCAGTCACTTGGTGAACAGTACAAAGCAGAAATCGTGGAAGATATCCCAGCAGGACAAACAATTTCGCTGTATCGTCAAGGGGACTTTGTAGATCTGTGTCGTGGTCCGCATGTACCCAGCACCGGTAGGCTAAAGGCTTTTAAACTGACCAAGTTGGCTGGGGCTTATTGGCGTGGTGACTCTGACCGGGAAATGCTGCAACGTATCTACGGCACGGCCTGGCCCGATAAAAAACAACTCAAAGCCTATCTGCAACGATTGACAGAAGCGGAAAAACGTGATCATCGGCGCCTGGCCAAACAACTCGATTTATTTCATCTGCAAGAAGAGGCGCCGGGTATGGTGTTCTGGCATCCTCGCGGCTGGCAAATCTATTTGCAGGTAGCTGAGTATATGCGCCAGTTATTACGATGTAATGGTTATCAGGAAATTCATACCCCGGAGATCGTTGGTCGGGTGCTATGGGAAAAATCAGGTCACTGGGAAAAATTTGGAGACGAAATCTTCACCACTCACTCTGAGAAGCGGGATTACGCCATCAAACCGATGAATTGTCCCTGTCATATTCAGGTATTCAATCAAGGCCTCAAGAGTTATCGTGATTTACCATTGCGTCTGGCTGAATTTGGGTCATGTCATCGAAATGAGGCTTCAGGAACCCTGCATGGCTTAATGCGGGTGCGAAATTTTGTTCAGGACGATGCCCATATTTTTTGTACAGAAGAGCAGATACAAAGTGAAGTGGCCGCGTTTATCGATCTTTTGCAGGAAGTCTACCAGCATTTTGGTTTTACCGGCATAACTGTCAACTTGTCGACGCGACCCGAAAAGCGCATTGGTAGTGACGCCGTCTGGGATCAGGCAGAAGCAGCACTGGCTGTAGCCCTGGATCACAAGCAACTGAACTGGACCGAGAAAACGGGTGATGGAGCTTTTTATGGTCCCAAAATTGATTTTTCCTTGCATGATAGTATCGGTAGAAGCTGGCAATGTGGGACCATGCAAGTTGATTTTTTTATGCCCGGCCGGCTCGGGGCCTCGTATGTGACTGCCGATGGTACACGACAAGCGCCTATCATGTTGCATCGTGCTATCCTTGGCTCACTGGAACGTTTCACCGGTATATTGATTGAGGAGCATGAGGGGCGTTTTCCGCTATGGTTGGCGCCCGTGCAGTTGATGGTCTTAACCATTACTGACCAGCAGCAGGATTATGCAAAAAAAGTGACCACTTCCCTAATTCAACAGGGATTTCGTGCTGAATGTGACTTGAGAAACGAGAAGATCGGATTTAAAATCCGCGAGCACACGTTACAGCGTATCCCCTATCTGTTAGTTATTGGGAATAAGGAAGTAACCAGCGCTTGTGTTGCAGTACGGACCAGAGAGGGAGAGGATCTGGGGGTAATGGATTTGCCAGCACTGGTTTCGAGACTACGCTCTGCGGTTGATGAGGCCGGTAGGGTTTCGGGTTTGCCTGAGTAACATTTTTGGTTTATAACATTATTTAACTATTGAGGATTAATGCCATCGCAGATACAAAAGAAACACGCCTAAATGACCAGATTAGTGCCAGAGTGGTACGACTGATTGGTGCTGACGGTGACCAGGTTGGTGTGGTGCCACTCAATGAGGCATTACTCGCAGCTGAGACCGATGGTCTGGATCTGGTGGAAATTTCGCCGAATGCCGAGCCTCCGGTTTGCCGGGTGATGGACTATGGCAAGTATTTGTACACGGCCAGCAAGCAGCGACAGATTGCTCGTAAGAATCAGAAACAGATTATCGTCAAAGAAGTCAAATTTCGCCCTGGAACCGACAAGGGCGATTACACTATTAAGTTAAATAAGTTGGTGCAGTTCATCGGTGATGGTAACAAAGTCAAAATTACCTTACGATTCCGAGGTCGGGAGATGGCGCATCAGGAACTTGGGTTGGAAATGCTGGAACGAATTGAGCATGATTTGACCGAGGTTGCCGTTGTGGAACAAAGACCGCTGCGAGAAGGGCGCCAAATGGTGATGGTGATGGCCCCAAAACGCTAATAGTGAAACCGGTCGGAGGGGATATCCTCCGCCGGGAATTGGAATTTTATACGACTGGTAGCTTTGTGCATCCGCTGCGGTCGTTCTACTCAACTACAGGAGACAAGTGATGCCAAAAATGAAGACCAATCGAGGTGCGGCCAAGCGTTTCAAGCGTACCGGCGGCGGCGGGTTCAAACGTATCAAGGCGTTCACGAGCCATATTCTGACCAAGAAATCACCCAAACGCAAATTGCATTTGCGTTCTGCTACTACGGTCAGTGATGCGGATACCCGCGCTGTGCGGCGTATGTTGCCCCATAGCTGATCATATTTCAGGAGACGCATTATGCCGAGAGTAAAACGTGGGGTGACGGCACGAGCTCGTCACAAAAAAGTCCTGGCCCTGGCCAAGGGTTATCGTGGTGCACGCAGCCGGGTCTTCCGGGTAGCCAAACAAGCTGTGGATAAAGCGGGTCAATATGCTTATCGCGATCGTCGACAGCGTAAGCGTCAGTTCCGCCAGCTTTGGATTGTTCGTATTAATGCAGCGGCTCGGGACAGTGGTATGAGCTATAGCCGTATGATCGATGGTCTGCACAAGGCTGCGATCGAAGTGGACCGCAAAGTCCTGGCCGATCTGGCGGTTCATGACAAGTCAGCTTTTGCTACGCTGGCAGAAAAGGCCAAAGCCGCTCTGGAAGTCTGATTGCCGGCCCGGTGTTCACCAGATAGGCCAGATAGGTATGCCAGGTAGGTATGAGATACAAACGGGGAAAGGTGATGCCTTTCCCCGCTTTGTTTACAACGGTCCGGATGCTGGCCGGTAACGTTACCGATGCTCTCTTAAAAATGGTCCCTGAGATGAAGTTTTGGGACTAGGCTGGAACTTATGACATCAGAACAATTCACAGACAGCACAGTGACTGCCATGGTAGAAGCGGCTATTGCAGCCGTAAAGGCATCTGCAGATACGACCGTACTTGAGCGGTTGCGGGTGCAATATTTGGGAAAAAATGGCCTGGTGACGGCGCAGCTGAAAAGAATCGGCCAGTTGCCTGGAGCAGAGCGTCGAGCATTTGGGCAGGTCGTTAACAGAGCCAAAGAGGTCATTCAGGCCGGTATAGAACGTCGACTGGAATGGCTTACTGCGCAACAATTGGACCAGCAGTTGCTGGAAGACTCTGTAGACATTTCTCTACCGGGCCGAACCATGCCGCCAGGTACATTGCATCCGATAACTCGAACCTTGCGTAGAATCGAAACTATTTTTTCCAGGCTTGGGTTTCAGGTAGCCGATGGGCCGGAAATCGAAGATGAGTACCATAATTTTGAGGCGTTAAATATACCCCGACATCATCCTGCCCGAGCGATGCACGACACCTTCTATGTAGCTAAGAATGTGCTGCTACGAACGCACACGTCACCCGTACAAATTCGCTATATGCACAGCCATGAGCCACCACTTTATATTATTGCTCCTGGGAAAGTTTACCGTTGTGATTCTGATGTCACTCATACCCCGATGTTTCATCAGATCGAAGGTTTGGTCGTTGATCGTGATATCAGCTTTGCTGATCTGAAAGGTGTATTGGTGTATTTTTTGCGTGAATTTTTTGAGCAAAATGACCTGAAAGTGAAATTTCGGCCGTCCTACTTTCCCTTTACAGAGCCTTCAGCTGAAGTCGATATGGGCTGTGTATTCTGTTATGGAGAGGGTTGCCGGGTTTGTGGGCACACAGGTTGGATAGAAATCCTGGGTTGTGGGATGGTGCATCCGGAAGTATTTCGACATGCCCATGTGGATCATGGCAAATATACCGGATACGCATTTGGTATGGGTGTTGAACGTCTGACGATGTTGCGATATGGGGTTGGCGATCTACGTTTGTTTTTTGAAAATGATCTGGATTTTCTTAGCCAATTTAAGTGAGATTAGCGGTTCAAGTAATTCCGGTACAAATCCTTCCGATACAATCTTTCTGGCAGATGTTAATGGATACCAAGTATGCTGATCAGTAAAGTCTGGTTGAATGAGTGGGTCAATAGTCATCTCGATGCCGAACGTTTGGGTGAACGGCTCACCTCGGTTGGTCTTGAGCTGGCGGCTATCGAAGCCGCTGGTCCCGTATTGTCAAAAAAAATCATCACTGGCCGGATTGAGCGCGTAGAACCTCATCCCAGAGCCGACCGTTTGCAGGTCTGTCGGGTTTATGTTGGGCGCAAACGCTTGCTGCAGATCGTCTGTGGCGCCAGGAATGTGGCCCCGGGACTGGCTGTCGTGGTAGCATTGATCGGCACCAAGTTGCCTGGTGGCTTACTGATCAATAAAACCAGAATACGCGAAGTGGTTTCATCCGGGATGCTGTGTTCCGCTGCTGAATTGGGTCTTGAAGATAAGTCTTCAGGAATTATGGTTCTCGATTTGGGAACACCGGTAGGGCAGTATATCGGTGATGTATTAAGACTGGATGATCAAATTCTGGATGTTGAGCTAACGCCTAATAGGGGTGATTGTTTGAGTATGGCCGGTGTGGCGAGGGAGGTTTCCGCATTTTCCGGTGTAAAGATGATAGCACCGACGACTGCTCCGGTACCTGCAAAAGTTCAGGATAAACCAGGAATTCTCCTCCAAGCAGGTTCCTCCTGTCCGCGCTATGTTGGGCGGATTATCAAGGGCATCGACATGGCCGCCCGGACTCCGGTATGGATGCTGGAACGACTGCGACGCAGTGGTGTGCGTCCTGTGAGTGCCATTGTCGATGTCACCAATTATGTAATGTTAGAACTCGGACAACCGATGCATGCTTTTGATAGCAACTTATTGTCTGGTGATATTGTCGTGCGGCTGGCTGAGCAGGATGAGGTGCTTGAGTTGTTGAATGGCAGCCAGGTGGTGCTTGACCGCGATGTTTTGGTCATTGCCAACAATAATCATGCGGTTGCCATGGCTGGAATTATGGGTGGACAGAGCACAGCCATTAGTGATGCTACAAGCAACATCATGTTAGAAGCTGCTTTCTTTGCGCCAGAGGTCATTGCCGGAAAGGCAAGGCGTTATGGTCTGCAAACGGATTCTTCTTTTCGTTTTGAACGCGGTGTTGATTTTGAATTACCGGTAAAGGCCATGCAGCGTGCTACACGTTTAATTATGGAGATCACAGGTGGTCAGCCGGGGCCATTAGTCGAAGCTGTGAACCGGAACGAGCTTCCAGTTCGGCCAACAGTCAGTTTGCGTCGTCGCAAATTACAACGTGTGCTCGGTTGTGAATTGCCAGACGATCAGGTACATCGCTATTTGCAACGACTTGGCCTGCGAGTTCGCAAAACACCCAGCGGCTGGCGTGTGATTGCCCCAAGTTGTCGGTTTGATATCACCTGTGAGGAGGATTTGATTGAAGAGGTTGCACGTTCCTACGGTTATGAACGTATTGCTGTCAATCCACCTAAGGGTGGCGGTTATCCAAAAAATATCTCCGAAACGGTGCAATACCCTGGGCGTATTTACGATTTAATGATGGATCTGGGTTTTCAGGAAGTGATCACATATAGTTTTGTCGATGCCGAAATGCAGCATAGATTGGATCCGGAGCAGGCAGCGATCGAACTGGCTAATCCTATAGCAGCCAATATGCGGGTAATGCGTACCAATTTATGGCCTGGTTTGCTGTCTACTATGCTAAACAACCTCAATCGTCAGCATACTCGTATCCGTTTGTTCGAAACAGGTCGCTGCTTTCGACCACCGCAGCACAGTGCTCTGGCGGATGAGTCTGTACGGCTGGCCGCTGTTGCCTGTGGTACGTTGTTACCCAAGCATTGGAATCAGGAAGCACAACCGCTTGATTTTTTTGATATCAAAGGCAATGTTGAATCCCTGCTGGCGTTAACCGGTAATAGTGAATTATTTGAATTTGTTGCAGTGCGCCATGCCGCTTTGCATCCAGGGCGTAGTGCGCAGATACGCTGTTCAGGGCAGTCGGTTGGTTACCTTGGACAATTACATCCCGTTCTCCAGCAATGGCTTGATATCAGCGAACCCGTTTACCTGTTCGAGTTGGATATGGTCAGTATTACCACGGCAACTGTACCAGTTTATCAGTCCTTTTCACGCTTTCCTGAGACTCGACGTGATTTGGCTATTGTGGTATCTGCCGACGTTTTAGCTTCCAGAGTGCTCAACATAGCACGAGCATCTGCGGGACCGTTGCTCAAAAAACTGGAGCTTTTTGATGATTACCGGGGTAAAAATATCCCAAAAAACAAAAAAAGTCTCGCTTTTGGCTTGACCTTACAGCATTCATCGCGCACCCTTACCGATGCTGAGGTAGAGGATGTCGTGCAGTCAGTAATGACAGCATTGGGTCAGCAGCTGGGGGCAGTCTTGCGTTAATGATGAATTTGGTGTTGTATTTCTTTGGTTAAAGTAGAGTATTGAGGCGACTATGGCAGTAACAAAAGCAGATTTAGCGACCGTATTGTTCGAGGAACTCGGTTTTAACAAACGTGAGGCAAAGGATTTTGTGGAACTGTTTTTCGACACCATGAGGACTGAGCTGGAAGAGGGGAACAATATGAAATTGTCCGGGTTTGGCAATTTTACTGTGCGTGACAAGACCTCTCGACCAGGACGCAATCCAAAAACGGGGGAAGAAATCCCTATACCTGCGCGGCGTGTAGTGACCTTTAAGGCTAGCCAGAAGCTCAAGGCGCGCGTTTCAAGTAACACGGAGGAACTGACACGGAGGTTAGGGCATGCTTGATTCAGGACAAAGCATTTCATTGCCACCGATCCCGGGAAAACGGTATTTTACGATCGGTGAAGTCAGTGAGCTCTGTTCTGTTAAGCCACATGTTCTGCGCTATTGGGAGCAGGAATTTCCTCAGCTAAAACCAGTTAAACGTCGGGGTAATCGGCGATACTATCAGCGTCATGAAGTACAGCTAATTCGCAACATACGAAATCTGCTCTATGTTGAGGGTTTTACCATTAGTGGAGCCCGTAATAAATTACAAGCACATCCTGATGTTGATGTGCCTGCTGCCTCCAGGCAAGAGACGCAGGTTACCGTAAAATTAATAGAAGATCTCGAAGAAGTTATTGCGGACCTACGTACTTCACAAGAGAACGCCTGAATCAAAACAACACAAAAGAATCAGTCTTCTGAAGCTGTTATGCACGAAAGTAACAGCGTATAATCCTGCCGCACTGATCCGGGGCGTAGCGCAGCCTGGTAGCGCACCTGAATGGGGTTCAGGTGGTCGGAGGTTCAAATCCTCTCGCCCCGACCAGTTTTTGAGTATCAATATCAACATCTTGTGATGATGTCGGCAACACTCAAGTTCAGCCGGGAGGTTGTTCGGGAATAGGGGTCGAGCGGTTTATTGCTCCTGTAAAACCGACGCTTCCACCATCCATGGCGGTCGTCGCGAAGGATGGCAAATTTGAGGCCACACTTTGTG